>DASPVU010000151.1:0-5867 GCA_035622215.1 Myxococcota bacterium
GCGGATCTCTTTGCCGAAATAACGCGTCTTAAGGTGGCTCGTTCCAATTGGTCGATGGAGGCAAAGGCCATGATTTTGGCGCCTATGAATGATCAAAAATCGGCCATCATCGTGGATCATGTTGCACCTCTGAAGCCAGAAAAATTGGTCATGCCGAAATATTTGACCAAGCTTAAATCAAAGAGACATGGAAGCTTGCAAGAGCGAGAAGAAAGCCTCTTACCGTCAACTGGAGGTGCATCTAACGCGTGGGCCATCAGCGCGAAAAAATCAGCTGACGGGCACGCCATTGTGATGAACGATCCGCATCTGCTCCACGCATGGCCATCAAATTTCTATTTGGCGACGCTAAGTGCGGATGACTTTTTTGTGGCTGGAGCAAGTGTGCCTGGACTACCGGGCATTCTTATCGGTTCGACCAAGCATTTGGCTTGGGGCATAACCGCCGCATTGCTTAACACGCAAGATTCTGTGTTGCTCGCACCCGACGAGACCGACAAAAATTTCTATAAAGTCGATGGTAAACGACTTCCTTTTGAGAACTGGCCTCAGCAATATTGCCTGAACAAAAAGAACAATTGTCTGACCGAAGTGCATCAGGTGAGCATATTCGGCCCGGTGCTCACCCATAAATTCGACCCATGGATCGATGAGGGCGACATGGTGGCCGTGCAGTGGACTGGTTTTCATGTGGACCAGCATTCGGGTATGAGCGCAGGCTTCGTCGAACTGGCTAAGGCGAAAAACGTCTTTGAGGCGGTAAAAGTTGTAAAGACCATGAGTCTTCCCGGCGTGAACCTCGTACTCGCCGATACGGAGGGAAATATCGCCTACGCCTATGCCGGGTTGGTACCAAAGCGTGATCCCGCACAGAATCCTTATTTACCCCTCGATGGAAGCCTTCGGGCTTCCCGCTGGCAAGGATTTTTTAAACAGGGTCTTGAGCCATCGACAATAAATCCCGCGGCGGGCTTTATTGTTACGGCAAACCAAAACATTTACGGTTTGAAGACCGACGCGGAGCTCTATTTCGGCAAGCTTGGCGCTCCGCCGTTTCGCGCCATGCGCATTAAAGACCGCATCGAAGACTCGTTAAAGGAAGAGGGGAAATTAGATTTTAGCGAACTCGCTACGATCCAGCTCGACGACACTTCGCTTGAAGCGCAGGAACTTGCTCCCCTTGTCGGTAAAAAATGCCTTGAGCATTTCACTGGTGCCGATAGCAAGAGAAAGGCCTTTGCTCGGGAAGTGGCCAATTTCAATGGTCGATATACCACAGACTCCTTGGGCGCTTTACCGTATGAGTATCTGAGCTGGCAAATCGTGTCTCTCGGATTAAAAAGCGCTTTGGGCGAGCATCTCCCAGAATGGGTGACCTACACTGGCCAGGCAACTTATGTGGTCAAAGATGCCCTGTTACAAGAACTGCGCGGCAAGCCTTCGCCCATTTTTGCTCCATCGGTGCTCGGTTCTGACAAACTGGACGATCTTATTGGCCAAGCCTGCGAAGCCGCGTTTAACAAAGTCGTAAATATTGCTGGATCAAGCCCATGGAAATGGAGATGGGGACGGCATCACTATTTGCAACGAAAAAGTCCATTAGCAGCCGCACCCCTAATCGGAGGCTGGTTCAAGGACAAAAAGCGGGAAGTCGCGGGCATTACCAATGCGCCCATGGCGGAGACTGGTGTGCCTGTGGTGTACGGAGCCAACATTAGGTTTCGCGTAAAGCTGACCAACCCTCCCATGATAGAAGCCGTTCTTGATTCAGGAAACGGTGGCACCATCGGCCAAGACAATGCATTTGACCAAGCCAAGCTATGGCATGAGGGCAAGACCATTCCGCTCGAGACCGATTGGCAAAAGGCGGTGGAAAAGTCGGTGACCAAATTTACCCTCGATGGCTGAAGAACTGGGTCACGCCGAGCCCTTGTCGTCCTCGGGCTTGACCCGAGGACCCACGAAATGGCATCTCGCTGAGATCCTCGGGTCACGCCCTAATGATTGATCACATCTTTTTCTTGACTTTCCTCTGAAGGTAGCTTTGATCTCCCTCTCCTGCGCGCGTAGCGGGCGGGGGAGGGAGATTAAAACAAAAGTCAAGAGAAAGATGTGATAAATCATGAGGGTCACGCCCGAGGATGACACAAGAATATCATTCCATTTCGTCGAGGTAATATTCGTCCTCTGGGCCGTAGTCGGGGTCTTCTTCGTCGTAGTCGAGCTCTTCAGCATAGTCGCTGAGTCTTACGTCTCTCTTAGGGTCGGGTCTTGGCTCAAAGCGCCTGCCTTCCATATCGCCTTCGTAATCATAATCGCCATCGTAGTAATCATCGTAGCCCTGTCCTCCATCGTAACCGCCAGGGCCATCGTAGCCCGGCGGTGGCGGATAATATGGAGGAGGATAGCCCGGTGGAGGTTGATGATCAGGTGAGCCAAAAAATTGTTCTCGGCGGCGCTCCATCTCGCGTTCGAATTGTTCTCGCTCAGCGGGGCTCATTCTGTTGAAATCAGGCATGGGCGGCATCGGCATCATATTGCGGTCGCGCGTGTCTCGCGTTGGCGGCCCCTGATTTGGGCCTCGGCTGTCCCCACCCATGAAGGAGCCAGTTGGCGGTTTTGCTCGGCGCATATCAGGCGCGTCTCTACCATTGCGAAGCCTTTTTTGCATATCGGGCGGCATCATCGGCGGTCGATTCTGCATAAACCCTGGGGGATGCATGCCCATATCAAAGTTTTTGGGCATGCCAGATTGGAGTCCATTTGGACCTGCCTTATTTTCCCGGGCGTTTTTTGGGCCACCCAACATATCGTCCGTCGATTTTTTTGGCTCAGCCATGGCGATGGTCGGTGGCTTAATTTGTGAGATCTTTTCCACGGCAAAGTTAAGCGAGGCCAACCCGACAATCGTGAGAGCAATAATGACGAAAGCCGAAATAAATAAGGTTCTTTGGTTTTTTGCGCTCATGGCCCAAGCTCCGTTGCCAATTGCGAAGGGTTAACGACTGTGACACAGAGACCACCCCTAAGATTATAGTGAGTTGCCGACACCACGTCTAAAATTGTGATAAATATATAGTTTCAGCGTTCGATTCGGCTCAGATATCTTTTGAGAGCAACAGATGTGTGGTTTTTACATCACACTGCGAGGCTGAAAATGAAGAAACTCATCGATGGCTCAGTTGCTATTTTTTTACTGGTTGGCGTTGGCTGTTCGTCGATTCAGTACAAGACTTTTCCGAAGAATGACCCGGCTCGAGAAATTAAAGCAAGGGTAGTCATCGATGCAGGCCATGGCGGCGAAGATTCTGGGGCGGTTTCCAAAAGAGGTCTTTTGGAAAAAGACGTAACGCTTGATATCGCGCGGCGCCTTGGCCGGCTGTTCAAAAAAATGATGCCCAAAGTGGAAGTCGTGTTTACCAGAAGCTCCGATCGTTATGTCAGTCTCGAAGATCGGGTGAAGAGGGCCAATGACAAATCGGGTGCTCTGTTAATTTCCTTGCACGTTAACTCTAGCGAAAACAAAGAGGCTCAAGGCTTCGAGCTCTTCAGCCTCGATGTGGCAAGCGATCGGCATGCCGAACGTCTAGCGGCGCGGGAAAATAAAGTGCTTGGCCAAAATGCCAGTGAACTGCAATTTATTTTGGCTGACCTGAGAGCCAATTCCAATCGCCAGCAAAGCGATCGCCTGGCTTTGGCGATTTCCGCTGGCCTTCGTCACCAACTATGGAAACTGAAATCTGCGATACCGATTCAGGATCGCGGCTACAGTCAAGCTATTTTCCATGTCCTATTTGCCAACATGCCCGGCATTCTGTTGGAACTCTTCTTTCTTTCCAATGAAAAAGAAGAGAAAATGTTAAGCGAGCCTGCTTCACGAGAACTTATTGCTCGAGGTATTTTTTTAGGGGGCAGAAAATTTTTATTGGCTACGACACAGGCTCAGCATGCATCAAAGTGAGAGTCGGCTTTATATTTTGCTTGAACAGTTCCTCGCCTTCCTCAAAGTGGAGAAAGGGCTGGCCGAGAACACGATTTATTCCTATGGCCAAGACCTACGACAATTTTTGGCGTTTTTAGTCGCCAAGGACCTGGAAGATGTTACCCGCATCAGTCGTGAGCATGTCAGTGGGTTTTGCGCCTTGCGCGCCGACAACAACACGTCAGCGAAAACCCTGCATCGCAATCTGTCCGCCATCCGACGTTTTTTTTGGTTTCTGCGCAAAGAAGGAAAAATTGTCGTGGATCCCGCAGGTGACATCGATTTGCCCAAAGTGGAAAAGAAGCTGCCAAAAATAGCTCCTCTTCAAGAAATCAACGAGCTCATCAATAAGCCGCCAGTCAATAGCATCCGAGGCTTGCGTGATGTGGCCATCATTGCTCTCTTATACGCGAGCGGCCTTAGGGTCTCCGAGCTGATCAATTTAAAAACCTCGGATCTTAATTTTGAAGCGGGCTATCTGAAAACCATGGGCAAGGGCAAGAAGGAAAGAGTGGTGCCCATTAATGAGCGGGCTCTGGCATTGATCCAGCGTTACTTCGCAGCCTCGCGACAACAATTGCTAGACGGCAAAATCTCCGATCTGGTATTCGCCAAAAAAGGAGGATCGAAATTATCGCGGCAATCAGTGTGGAAAATTATCAAGAAATACGCCTTGCTGTCTGGGATGAAAGCTGATTTTTCTCCTCATCAATTGCGCCATAGCTTCGCGACCCATTTGCTAGAAGGAGGAATCAATTTGCGAGCCTTGCAGCTCATGCTCGGACACTGCGATCTTGCCACCACCGAGATTTATATGCACGTAGACAAAACGCGTCTTAAAGCTCTCTATGACCAACATCATCCGCGCTCCAAAATAAAAAGGAGTTAGACATGAATGACCACGTAGATCTAAATATCGCTTCTCTGATGGCCAGCGTCGAACTTGCTTCGCCATTGGTAAAAATTCGCGCGCGTGGCAAGTTTCGTGATGAAGACGCCCTCGACTTTATTCCGACACCGGAATCCGTTCATTTTTATGTTGATACGCCAAATTTTGACGGGCCGCTGGATTTATTGCTCCATCTCATCCGCAAGCATTCGATGGATATTTTCGACATCCCTATTGTCATGATTACGCAAAAATACTTGGCGGCGCTCGACCAAATGCTCTCGCTCAACCTCGATGTGGCGGGTGAATTCTTGGTAATGGCAGCGACCCTCATGGAAATCAAAAGTAAAATGTTACTGCCCAAGGATGAGATATTAGATGAAGAGACAGAAGAAGAAGCCGTGGATCCAAGGCTCGAATTGATGAAGCGCTTACTCGAATACCAGAGTTTCAAGGAAGCGAGTCTTGAGCTCGCAAAACTGCCACAACTGGGTCGTGATGTTTTCCTAAGGCCAGAAGACGAGGAAGATTTATCCGAGCAAGCCTCGATTACGACATTCAAGGATTTGGCACCCATGGAACTCTTCGATTTGATCGAGATCTTGTCGAAGGTGATTAAGAAATCGGAGCACCTGAGCATCCACACCATTACGCGGGACCGCATTAGTGTGGCGGCTCGCGTCCACGAGCTCATAGAATTTTCCCAAGTGAGAGTGCGGTTTTCCTTCTATGACGCTCTGCGATATTTTCCTATCTACGAGAAAGTCGATGTAATTGTGACCTTTCTTGCCCTTTTGGAATTATCACG
Organism: Myxococcota bacterium; assembly: GCA_035622215.1. Lineage (GTDB taxonomy): Bacteria > Myxococcota > UBA727 > UBA727 > JABDBI01. The sequence continues at coordinate 5,680 of DASPVU010000151.1, forward strand.
TCTAAAGTTAATAAAGATCGAAGCAGTGGCCCGCGAAGACTTGATGATGAGCTTAGTCAAAGAGAATTTCTATTCCAAGCAAAAGGAGATTTTGCAGACTCTTAAAACGCGGGAGGAGGTGAGCTATGACTAAGGACGAAAATCTCGCTTTCACCTTTGCCGAGCCTGATTTCACGGTGGAAGAAGCG
>DASPVU010000152.1:0-6848 GCA_035622215.1 Myxococcota bacterium
CATCGCCCATTTAGAAAACGCTATCAAAGATGTGCTCGCCCATCGTCCCATCGCGGTAAAAACCTCTCCCATGTTTGGCTGTCCCATCCGGTAATCATTTAACGGTTGGTTGACCAGCTATTAGCTCGTTTGAGCTCGGCTAGATTATGGGCGTTATGCCACTGCCATAACTTCTGTTTGGCGAGCAATTCATCAAGACTGTGGCAATCCACCTTTTCGGCCATTTTCAGCAGCAGTTTTCCGGCAGCTTCCGCGTCGGCACGAGCTCGGTGAGCATTTTCTAAGTTTACTCCCCAACGCCTTGCCGCATCTTGCAGCTTTTTGCCGCGCTTAAATCGATCGAGCTCACACACGAAAACAAAAGGGTCGACCCAGGGCAAATCCGGCAAGACTTTGCCAAAACGCGCAAGTTCCGATTCTAAAAACGGTCGATCAAACTTGGCATTATAAGCAACCAAAAATGACGCGTGCTTGAGGAGGTTTAAACAAACATCAGCCCATTCATTGAAGGAGGGCTGGCCCAAAAGCATGGCATCAGTAATACCGGTAATTTTCACGATTTCCGGCGACAAATTTTCCCCCACCGAAAAGAGCTGACAAAACGGCTTGATATCATCGGACATGTTAAACGGCACAATGGCGAGCTCAATGATTCTATGAGATGCGGCATCAAGCCCCGTGGTCTCCACGTCGATCGCCAAAAAGCCTCTGGTAAACCAAGGCTTTTCATCATGGTGCGCAACTAGTACTCGAGCCATTGGGTCAAGGTCTTCGATACTTTTGCTCACGCGCTTGATCGCGTCGTCAACTCGTGGTCCCTTGAGATTGACAAAGTCGATAGTTAAAGAAAGGCTGCGACAGCCATGCGACACTCGCTTATCTTCCACCTGATTTAAACCAAACAATCCCAACTGATCGACCTCTGCCATTTAAAGCTCCAAGAGATTTTGCCTTATTAAAATGAAATCTAAGGAAACGGTCCTTTGCAATTCCATACCCAATTCGGCTGAGCAACGCTGTATACTACATCTGAAACTCGTTTTAAATCAGAAATATTCTAGCTGACTAGGAGCTCCATCTTGGGAAATCTGAATGAAGGCGCAAGCAACCAACTCAGAGCGAGCGTACAAGAACTAGAGCTCGAAGTTGTAAGAATGCTCAGCGAAGACGGCTCCTTCATGTCTCCCGATGATGCGGCTTCCCTTAGATGGGCCTTGTCATTGGCCCGCATCTCTAAAATAAGAGTAGATAAAGATAGGCCTAACCGCGATGTAACTATTGGGCATGCGAGCGACCGCTATCGAGCGGAATTATTTGGCTTACTTACCAGTGCACAGAATCCCTTTGGTTTGTTGGATAAAGAAAAACTGAAATCAGTGGTTAATTCTATAGGGTTATTGGCCAAACATGAACGAGGGGAATTGTTGTCTTTATTCTCCCAAACCTTGCCAAAGAGCGCCTTAGACGAGGCGACCCGAAGGCGGCCCCTCGTTCTAACCTTAAGTGGAGGCGGAGGGACATCCTATGTCTTTGTTGGCGCGTTTCAAGCGATGGAGGAATCGGGGCTTGTGCCAAGCGTGATTACCGGCTCTTCCATGGGGGCCATTTTAGGTGCCTATCGTGCGCGCACCAAAAACTTCTCCTTTGAAGGCCTGGATGCGCTGGTAGAAAAGACTTCCTGGGGGAAAATCGCTCAACCTTATAATGGCCCTAGTCGTTTTGGCATACCGGCAACCTTTAGGCTTTATCTGCGCGACATAGTCGGTCATGAATTTGAAAAAGACGGCGAGTTTCTCCGCCTTGACGATTTGGCCATTCCGCTACGCGTGTGCGTCGCAGGGCTTAGCTCTACGAGTGCCCCGCGAGCCGAGGAGCTGGAAAAATACGCTCATCTTTTGGACCCAGGCAAATCTAGTGAACAAAAAAACCAGGAGAAAAAAAACAAGTCTATTATTTCAGCCATCATAGAGTTTGCGCAAAAGCCCTTGAAAGCTGTTTACCTGGGTGGAGACGAATTAACCAAGGATTTTGATGTCTTGGACGCTATAGGCTTCTCGGCGGCGATTCCTGGGGTTTTTCATTACGACATTTTGCGTAACGATCCTCGCATGGTAAGTCTGGTTACCCATTTATTAGAACGAGAAGGTATTGTGCGCATTATCGATGGCGGCTTCGTCGACAATCTCCCAGCCCGTGAAGGGATCCGCGCCATAAAAGACGGTTGTGCTGACGGCTACGATCCTTTCGTCATGTCACTTGATGGCTTCGCGCCTGGTCTTAATCGCCACATTTTTTTCTATCCGCTAATGCGTTTTGCCGTCGAGAATAGCCGCGATGGACACAATGTCTCTCATTTGTCGATCATTTTTAAAAACGTTCTTTCCCCGATCCATCTGGTCCCCAATCGCGAAACTCTCCACTACGCAATCAAACACGGCTATTCCGAATTTGCCCCGCATTTGCCCTTTATCCGCAAAATGGTCGGCCCCATCCCCGAACCCTCATGGCTCAAAAATTAGTTGCGAGCACGGGGTCGCAATTTTTAAAACGAAGCAAATCTGAGCGCGCCCAAAATCATGCTTCGTGCAAGAATTTGGGGCAGGAATATGATTTTCGACTTTGATGATTTTGATGTGCGCGACCGCTTCTACTCCATCGAAGAAAAAGCCGAACAGCTAAGAATGGCTGTGGATACTCTAAAACCTGAGCAGCAAAACACATTCAACGAATTTTGCGCCCAGGCCTATATCTTTCATGATTCGGCACTAGAAGGACTTGTCGTATCGGGAGACGAGATAGCATCGGTGTTTAGTACCGATACCGACGGACAGTACATTAGAAGCCGAGTTTTGCAAGAAATTCGTAACCATCGAAGAAAACTGAGCGAGATGATTAGCCACGCGGTACGCATTCGGCACAGCAATGCCGTTTACCGTTCCGCCGAAATTAATATTGAACAGGTTTTGGCTACCCACGAAGCTCTCTACGAAAATGTTCCGCGCAAGGAGCCGGGAAAACTCCGCAACCAGATGCCGCTCCACATCGCCTATTTTCACGATTTAATCGATGCAAAGCTGGTTAAAGATCGCTTACTGTCACTTTGCGAAAAAACGCGAGATCCCGAATTTCGCACCCAACATCCCATCAACCAAGCCGTACTCTTTCATTTTTATTTTATGCAGATTTTTCCCTTCATGGATGGTTGCGGTAAGGTTGGTCGCTTATTCATGAATAGCTTTCTGCTCCAGGGCGGTTACGAGCTTGCTATTATTCACGGCAGCGAGCGACAACATTATTACGAAACCCTGAGAGATGGCCCCGAGGCTCTGAGACTGCTCTTGCTCGACAGCATTGATTCTGCTCTGGACTCCCGCGCCAATTTCCTGCGCGATATCGATTTATCTAAGTCCACCGGCCGCGTCATTTTCAAAAAGGCCAAATCTCTCGAACAGCCCTACGTTTAAGACGCACCCGTAATACAGATGATGGTGTTGTCTTACATTGCGTCCGTCGCGACTTCTCTCACCTACCGAAGGCAAAGTCATAAAACGGGCGCGTAGTTACCCTAAAAATCAGCGCTTTCGCAAATTTTTATCATTGTGTTTGGCAATGGCGTAGGAAGTCATTATTTACTGGGGATTTTTCTGGGGGGCAATGCTATGCGTACATTTAACCGTGCTCGCTTTACCGTTATGGTAATGTTTGGGCTCGTGACTTCATCTGGCCTGACGGCGGCTGTTTTTTTTCCCACCGATGCTAGCTCATTGGTGTCGGACCTAACCACCGCCAATACCAACTGCGAAGACGACATAATTTATTTGGGCGGCATAATCTACAACCTATCCAGCGAGCTCACCGTCCTGGCCGACAACGGCATAAGCTGTAACGGTGAAAGTCACACGCTCGAAGTCCAAGAAGGCACGCTTAGTGCAACGGGCAACAATCGCATTTTCGAAGTGGACGACGGTGCTACGTTAAGCCTCGATAGTGTTACGCTAACCGATGGGAACCCGGAGGATGTGGGCGGCGCCATTTTGGTGGATTCCGGAGGCACACTCGCATCGGTGACTAGGTCGGTCTTCATCAACAATAGTGGAACGGCAGGAGGAGCTATCGCGGTTTTCGGGGCGCTGGGCAAAGTTAGCTATTCCACCTTTTGCGATAACACAGCGACGGGATGCGGCGATAATAATGGCGGTGGCGCCATAGCCCTGTTGCCGTCCTATGGCACAACCGATACGCCCAGCATCGCGCAGCTCAGCGGGCCGTGTAGCGCAAATGAAATCACTTCCTCAACATTTTCCCGCAATATCGCGGTCAACGATGGCGGAGCGATTGCCATTTTTGGAGCTGCCTGCGCGGCAGACGTCATCAGCGACTCCACGTTCTCCCACAATTCCGCGGCCGTGGAAGGTGGCGCTGTGGCCTTGATTGGTGGCGGCGCCCTCGTTACTTTGGCTAATTCCACCATTGCCAACAATAACGCGACCTTAAAAGGCGGTGGCATCGCTATCGAAACAGACAGTACCTTGGGCAATCTATTTAGTACCATCGTTGCGTGCAATGGCGCGCATGAAGGGCCCGACGTCTTTACCAATGGGGTATTCGAGTTGGAATCCTTCAATTTGATCGGAGACAACAGCGGCTCCGACATCGTCGCTGGAATTCCCAATGATGGTTTTAGCTTTGTCGGCACCAACCTCGATCCCATCGACCCAAGACTTAAGCCGCTCGAAGAAAATGGCGGACCGACAGAGACTCGTGCGCTTCATCACAGGAGCCTCGCCGTCGATCATGGCTCAAACGCTGTGTTACAGCTCTTCTTTGATCAGCGCGGCCCCGATTTCTTTCGAAGCATAGGTGAGCGTACCGATATTGGCGCTTACGAAAAGCAAGGCTGCCATGATAGCGATGACACCGATGGTGATGGCATAGGCGACGATTGTGATAAATGTCCCCATGATCCATCGAACGACGGGGATCACGATGGCATTTGCGACGACGAAGATGAATGTCCTGGCGACTCCGAAAATCAATGCAACGATGAAGAAGAAGAAGATGAATTTTTCGAAGACGATGGCGATTTCTTTGGTCCGCCGTTTCCGCCTCCACTACTATTGCCCCCGCCCTTCGATCCTTATTTTGCCTTTGGCGGAGGTTTTGGGGGTGGGGGTTTTGGTGGCCCCGTCGGGCCAGCAGCAGGGGGACCTATAGCGCCAGGTGGGCCGGCAGCTTTAGCAGGTCAACCTGCGGGACCGCCTGCGGCTTCCGACACCTTTGCCAAAAAGCCACAAGCTAACGCCGCGCGTGCCACCAGTTCAACTACCAGTGCTGAACCCGAGCAAATGAACACCACGGAAGAAGCGCCCATCACAAGCATCGAGGCCAACGATTACATCGATAGTGAAACCGAGTACGCCAACACAACGAGCTACGAAAAACGAAGCCCAGAGGTAAGGGATGCAACCGTTGTTCCAAGTTCCGGCTGCTCTTCAATCGGCACCAAAGGCCAACAAGCAAGCAATTTCTTTCTCATGCTATTTCTCATGCTAGGCGGCCTTAAAACCAGCCGCCGAAAAACCGCACAAGTCTCCAAATAGGCCTGCGCGTTACCACAAAAAAGGGCCTTAAGGCCCTTTTTTTCCTCACTGTACAAAGTCATTTTGCGGCGGTAAATACAATAGAAATAACTAAATAAGGAATTTATATGTATATAAATTTATTTTCGCGCATTTCGGCCATTATTTTTTTGTGTGTCTTTGCCATGCCAACCGGACTTAATGCCGCAAGGACGCTGGCCGAAGAGAAAAAGAGGCTCAGTGATAAATTAAATGGCATTCACCAGCCCTCAAATGTCGGAATAAGCAAGGAACATGCACGGAAAAGAGTGTTGTGTGCGAATAAGCGATATCAGTGTGGGCTGACCGTGGAACAGAAACGCAAATTCGAGGAAATTACGGCGTATTTTTCGGAACAGAAAAAACTAACTAAAGACCAAAAGATATTAAAAGCAACGGTTAAAGCCATCCTGAAATGTGACAAATACTCTCCCAACGAGTTACGGAACAAGAACTATGTGGAGGAATTAAGACGATCCGCCGAAGAAATACTGGACAAAGCATTAGGTTACTAGGTTCTGTTGACCTTTAGTTTTTGGATTCCATTTTGCGGATAATTTTTCTCCATTTGGCTTCGATTTTGCAGGGAATATCATGCATATTTCCAAAAAATCGAAGTCAAATGGAGAAAAATTAGACCAAAATGGGGCCTAAAACTAAAGGTCAACAGAGCCTAGATCTCGCCCTTGGTGGCACAAGGCCCATGGCGCAGTTCGTCTGCGCCATGGGCCCTGTTTATTTCAATGGCAGCCGATCACTGTAAAATAAAGCTTATGCTGTATTTACCGGGAGCTTTTTGGCCATTGCTGGTAATATTTTGGCTATTATTAGAGCTTAATGGCTGCGGATTTACAGTATTTGAAATGCTGGGATTGGATGGCGTATTGTAATCTTGCAGGCCAGCACCTTGTGGCTTCGAAACCGTCGTAGCAGACGTACCGTAATAAGCATCTTCGCCAAACAGCGCGACATTGTCCGAGGAATAATCCATAGGTTGATCAGTGTCCGCGACGGCAACGCCGGGAGCAATTTCATTGTTCTGATCGTTACCCGCCGACAGATTCCGCCACGCAACGTGAGGATATTCATAAGTCTGCGCCGGCTCTATTGCCGTCTCTTTGCTGGGCTGACAATTAGCCTGTATCTGATGCTTTGTGAGATTGAGTTTTCTCGGAAATCTGCGGCCACATGTCTCGCAGCTATAAGGAGCCATCACCCCCAGGTCTATCT
>DASPVU010000153.1:0-3698 GCA_035622215.1 Myxococcota bacterium
CGGTTGCGGTATCCAGAAACGGGGCGGCAAAGTTCACTCAATCGATTCAAATTATTGCTTGACACATGGTATGGAAAGTACTAAATTATGACTAGTCAAACTAGTTTAGGTGATTTATGACCAGATGGCAACTTCAAGAAGCAAAAGCAAAATTTAGTGAGCTTATTCGCCGCTCTGCCAAGGAGCCACAAATCGTATCAAAAAGCGGCAAAGATCAGGCAGTTATACTGTCCTTCGAAGATTATCAAAAACTTGTGGGGAAAAAATCGCATCTAGTTGACTACATGAGCCGTTCCCCACTGAAAGGAATAAAACTCGATCTAACGCGCGATCGTACTGCGGCAAGAGACATTGACCTATGACTTATTTGCTTGACACCAATGTATTAAGTGAAACGTGGAAACCTAGCCCAGATAAAAATGTTATCGATTGGCTAAAAGCGATACCTGCAGAAAAGCTCTACATCAGCGTATTAACTATTGGAGAAATTCGCCGCGGTGTAGAACTTCTACCAGCTAGCAGAAAACGCAAAAGATTGTTGAGCTGGTTAGAAGAAGAATTACCAAATCAATTTAGCGGAAATATGGTGTCAATTGATTTAGCAGTTGCCGAGCGATGGGGATTTTTAACGGCCACCAGCAAAAAAACCTTACCGGCAATTGATGGCCTATTAGCCGCGACCGCCCTTACCCACAATATGAAATTGGTAACCCGTAACGAAAAAGATTTTAATATAACTGGCCTAGAAGTCATTAATCCATTTTAGGCGAGCGCTTTTTTGAGGAAGTGGCCGGTGTGGCTGTTGGTGTTTGCGGCGATTTCTTCTGGGGTGCCGGTGGCAATGATTTTGCCGCCTTTTTTGCCGCCTTCGGGGCCTAAATCGATCACATGATCTGAGGATTTGATGACGTCTAAATTATGCTCGATGACTAAAACGGTGTTTCCTTGATCCACCAGTTCATGAAGCACGTCTAAAAGCTGGCTCACGTCGTGAAAATGTAGGCCAGTGGTTGGTTCATCAAGAATATATAAGGTTTTTCCGGTCGCGCGCTTGCTGAGCTCTTTACTCAATTTTATGCGCTGCGCTTCCCCGCCAGACAAAGTCGTGGCCTGTTGACCAAGATGGATATAGCCCAATCCCACCCGGCTGAGCGTCATGAGTTTTCGATTGATCTGAGGGATGGCCGAAAAGAACGACAAGGCATCTGCCACTGTCATCTCCAGCACATCCGCGATGGTTTTGTCCTTGTAGGTCACGCTCAAGGTTTCTTTATTGAAACGTTTACCTTTGCATTCATCGCAGGTCACATACACATCAGGTAAGAAATTCATTTCAATGCGAACGACGCCACCGCCCTTGCAGGCTTCGCAGCGGCCGCCCTTCACATTGAAAGAAAACCGACCACTGTCGAATCCCCGCATCTGGGCATCGGGCAAGCTCGCAAACAGATCTCGAATACCGTCAAAAATGCCAGCATAGGTAACAGGATTACTGCGGGGCGTTCTTCCAATCGGAGATTGATCAATGTCGATCACTTTGTCGATAAACTGCAGGCCGGTTATGCCATCATGAGGCAAAACGTCCGCGCCCGAGCCATAATAATGCCGAGACAACTCTGCATACAAGGTGTCGATAATCAGCGAGCTTTTACCCGAACCTGACACTCCCGTAACAGCGGTCATTGTCCCTAAGGGGATTTTAAGATCGACACCAGTTAAGTTATTACCGCGAGCATTTTTTAAGGTCATAAAATGCTGGCCGACGCGCCGATTTTTCGGAGTCTTGATGATCAGGTCGCGACTAAGATAGCGAGCCGTAAGCGACTTCTTGTTCTTCATGATCGCTTTGGGCGTACCACAAGCGACAATCTCTCCACCTAACGTCCCGGCCCCTGGTCCCATGTCCACCACGTAGTCGGAAGCTAAAATGGTATCTTCGTCGTGTTCCACCACCAGCACGGTGTTGCCTAAGTCGCGCAGATTTTTCAGCGTCGCAAGCAATTTTTCGTTGTCGCGCTGATGCAAACCGATGCTCGGCTCATCGAGCACGTAGAGCACACCAACTAGGGCTGAACCAATTTGCGTGGCCAATCTGATACGCTGGGCTTCGCCTCCCGACAAGGTTCGTGAAGTTCGGCTCAGCGTGAGATAATCAAGACCCACTGCTTCCAAGAAGCTTAAGCGAGCCCCGATCTCCTTGAGGATGGGCTGTGCGATCACTTGGTGCTTTTCGGCCACGCTCAAGCCAGCAAAAAAGCCCACCGCTTCCTTAATGGTCATATCGCTTACATCGTTGATGGCCCGATGGTCGATTTTCACTGACCGAGCTTCTTTGCCCACGCGCGCACTGTGACACTCAGGGCAGATTTCGCGACTCATGTAATTTTCGAGCTCTTCGCGAATAGTCTCGTTATCGGTTTCTTTATACCGCCGGGCCAACTGGTTGATCAGGCCCTCATAAACCCGCGTGAAGCGATGGGTGCGCTTGCTACTATCGGCCTTGAACACAAAATTTATGCGCTGATCAGTGCCATTAAGAATGGCGTCTCTAACTTTTTTCGGCAGCCTTCTCCAAGAGAGATCTAAGGACGCATCAAACGCTTTGGCGACGGAAAAAATTTGCGAATAGTAATAACCCTTTATATTGGCGGCATAGGGCGAAATCACGCCTTGATTAAGAGAAAGCTCAGGGTTCCTAATGATCTTGTCTTCGGTAAAATGCAAAAAATTACCCAAACCGTTGCAGCTAGGGCAGGCTCCCTGCGGCGCGTTAAAAGAAAACATGCGCGGCTCGATCTCGGGAAACGAAACGCCGCAATCGATACAGCCAAAATGCTCGCTAAAAAGCTCTTCGGTGATTTTGTCGCCTTCGTGCTTGAGAACGGTGACAAGGCCCCCCGATTTCTTTAACGCAAGCTCCACCGCATCGGACAAACGCGAGGATTCATTTTTATCCAACACAATGCGATCGATCACCAGGTCGATTGAGTGCTTGGTCTTCGGGTTCAGCTCGATATCTTCTTCTAAATAGCGTAGTTCTCCATCAACCCTAACTCTGACAAAACCTTCCTTTTGCAGTTTTGCGAGCTCAGCCTTGTGCTCGCCTTTTTTGGCTCGAACCATTGGCGCAAGCAAGCTGATACGCGTGCCAAGGCCCAAGCCCATGATCTCATCGGTGATGGCGGTCGCCGATTTTTGGGCGATGGGCTTGTGGCATTCATAGCAATAAGGTTGACCCACCCGCGCAAACAACAGCCTGAGATAATCGTAAATTTCCGTGACGGTGGCTACCGTGGAGCGCGGATTTTTGCTGGTGGTTTTTTGCTCAATACTGATGGCAGGGGATAAGCCTTCGATCAAATCAACATCGGGCTTATCTTGCAGCTTTAAAAATTGGCGGGCATAGCTAGACAGCGACTCCACATAACGCCGCTGCCCTTCTGCGTAGATCGTGTCAAAAGCCAGCGAACTCTTGCCGGATCCAGAAAGACCAGTGATGACAATAAGTTGATTTCGCGGCAGTGCGACATCGATGTTCTTTAAATTATGAACACGGGCGCCTTTGACTAATATGTTAGAAATCCCCGCCATTGCCCATCCTTGAATTAAGATATAATATTGTTCGTTAGCAGAAAGGGTGTTCACTAAAACTGTGTCACGCCCACTTGTGTCGCCCCGCGGCTTGACCGCGGGGTCCA
>DASPVU010000154.1:0-13089 GCA_035622215.1 Myxococcota bacterium
CGTGAGCAGCAAATCAAGAGCGGATCAAGGAAAAAGAAGCTGGCACTTATCGAAGCACTTAATCCGCATTGGAAAGATCTGTTCTTGGATATTATTTGACTGGATGGCCACGCGACTTCGTCGCTCGCCATGACGAACTCCATGGCCAATTTTTGAGGTTCGTCAAGAAAAATTTAGGGCTAATTGGAAGGTCAAGCCGCGGGGCGACACATTATGTATTAGTTTTGCGCGGCAAAGTGTTGCTTGAGCATGGCAGAGATTTCTCTGTGCACCATTTTTTCATCGTCCAAACTGTGGTCATCGAAGAGTTCTTCGTTTTCGAGGGACAGGGGGTTATTGGTCAATGCGTCTTTTTTATTGATGGCGTTGGGCTTGATTCTTTGCAAAAACACTTGGTTTCGTAAGATTTCTGCTATGCAAAATATTGCTGAATCAGGACGTACGCCAATTTCTTTTTTGGCGGTAACGATCTTGTTGTTTGTTTTGTTTCTAAGAAAGTTGATTTCGACATGCGATGCCTTACCAAAATTACGAAACCTTCCCACATATTCATAAGTTTTTTCGATCTCTCCATTCCTGGCGTTATTTTCGAAACCCTTACCGGCTGCCAACTTAAGGAGTTCTTGTCGATAAAAGTTAATCTCATTTTTTACTTCGGTTATCACCGCGTCATATTGGTCCGTCGAAGCCATTGCCTTTTCTTTCTTCAATTGGTCGCTCGCAACCTCCTGAAAAACGCAACCGCCCCAACCTCCAGCAGAACGCTGGCCCGCGCGATTTATTACCTCTTTCACCAAATCGGTCGTGGCAGCACGCGCCGCAAAATAACCCTTATCTCTCGTGAGATCTCGCACGGCTGTCCATCCACAAGTGCGATAGGTCAGCAAGAACCACTCGCGCCAATTAGTCTCTTGACTCTTTAATGCGTTGATCGCCTCACCATCTATCGTTTTTTCCAACCGATCGAGAAAGTCATAATTAGACATATTAGACACGCGATTATCGTCCAGATCTGCCGCCAAAACGCCCATTGCTTGCAATACGAAAATCAAAAGAAAAAGCCTTTGCATATTCTCTCCTGTATTAAAGTTGCGAGATGCCATACAGGCAGACGATTAACATGTAAAGGCGACGACAAAGCGATCGCGTATTAGCCCGATGCAGCCTTCTTGAGCGTCTCCCGTACCCACACGTTCATGCTCTTATGTGAGCGCATGGCCGCCAAATAAAAAAGCTGATGTTCTTCGGGAGTCGCTCTCACTGGAAAATTGCCCGAAAACGGCCGCTCCGGTTGTTCACCGCGCTCCTTGCAAAATGCCAAATAATCATCGATGGAATCTTTAAAAGCCTTTTTGAGCTCGCTAACACTTCTTCCTTGAAACGTGATGACGTCCTTCAAATTGGCCACCTCACCATGAAAGAGCTCCGCTTCGTCGTCGAACTCCACCCTGGCAACATATTCCTTATACTTCATCATTTCTTCACTCCCGCAGCCTCTAAAAACCGCCTCATCGAAACCAGGGCACCCCTGTCCGTTTCCTTTTGTGGATGTGGCCGGTGAAACACAGCTCTGACGCCATTGAGCGCGATCCTAACTCGGGATCCCTTGCCTTCCGATATTTCTGCACCAACAGCCTTTAATAGACTTTCAATATCTTTCCATGGCACATCTGCTCGTACTGGCTTCTCAAAAATAGCGTGAAGAGTCTTCTGATGCTTCTGCATCAACTTATGATATCGACTTTCGATATCGGACGCAAGAAAATTTTACAGGCTGCGAAGCGGAGTGGTACGTCTTCCAAAAAACTAGATCTCTTGCTTGACTAAGTCATCGGACTAAGCTAAATCATGAGTATGAAGCAAGTTAATATTCACTACGCAAAAACTCATCTTTCCAACCTCTTGCATGATGTTGAAGAGGGAACTGTCGTTGTTATAGCGAAGGCGGGTACGCCGGTAGCCAAAATCGTCCCTTACCGAGGGCCAAATTCAAAGCGAGTTTTAGGCTTGGATAAAGGGAAGTTTATTGTTCCTGAAGACTTTGATGAGCCATCGTCAGATATAGAACAGCTTTTTTACGGGGTTGACCGTGATTCTTGATACCCATGTATTCTTATGGATGAACCAAACACCCGAAAAACTATCTAAAAAAATTAGAGCCGTGATTGAAAAACAGGACACTGAACTCTATTTTTCTGCCGCCAGTGCCTTAGAAATTTCCATTAAATGTAACTTGAACAAATTGCGTTTACCGACGGCTCCAGAAATTTACATTGCGGAAAGAATAGCCAGCAATAATCTTAATCACCTACCAATATCAACCAAACATGCGCTCATGGCAGGAACTTTTTCCATGAAGCATAAAGATCCTTTTGACAGACTTCTTGCGGCGCAAGCAATAATCGAAGATTTGCCGCTGCTCACTATCGATAAAAAACTTGACGAATTCCCCTGCGCAGTCCTGTGGGCAGTTTGATCGCCTCTTTTAATAGCTGCCGCAACCCCAGATCATCAAAAACTATATCTACCTGAAAAACCTCACAATTTAATCGTGTATTAAAAAGCGTGGCTAGCCAGAGGTGGCACCTTTATATACCTCTTATAGTTGAGAATAGTGCCATAAGGGTGTTGCAATACCATTTCCATAAACTACCCTCTCTGGCTTGAGATTGGATTAACCGAGTAAGGAATCTATATGAAAAACAGTATTAAACCCTTGATAGCATGTTTGCTCTTAGCATCAGCGCTTGTGGTCACAGGTTGCGACGGAAAGAAAGAGCAACCAAGTCCAGAACCACAGCCACAGCCCACTGATTGCCAGGGTCTCAAAGACACAGCGTGCGTCGCCAAAACTGGTTGTCGCTTTTTAAAATACCCGACCGGTGATGACAGGCCTGGCCTTTGCGTAAACAAGACGCCAACTGAAGCAAATTGCGATGACATAAAAGATTTGGACCGGTGCCTCTTGGTGAAATACCTCCCGGGCAAGGAGTGCAAACTTTCGGCAGACAGCGCCAGCTGCGAAGCGGTTACTTCTGAGCAAAACCTAACGCTCAACCAGATTTTTGGCTTGGCCAAAGCTTTCCGTCTTGCAGGTGGTGGAACCATTGCGGATAAAGTCACAGAGTTCAACAAACATTATGCCAAGCTAACACCCGAAGACAGAGTAAGGCTTGCGACGGAAGAAAAGGACGCGACCACCGGCGCAACTCTGGTGGATGAGCTCGTTCAAACACCCATGGCCCCCGAAGTTGAAGGCGTAATAGAAGAAGTTTATAAAGATATCAAAGACGTCAAATTCAAAGAGCAAATTAACAAAGAAGTCGGCGGCAAAAACGCCTTGGCCTTGTTGTTAACCAACTACAACACGGCCCGTCCTGTAGGAAACGCTGCTGCTCCTTACAAGAAAGCAGTAATATTCTTGGCTGATAAAGGCGCCGAAACCAGAACTCTGCCCACAGGCACAATCGTAGATTATTTAACCCTAACCAATCCAGACAAAGAAGCTTTGGTGAAGTTCTATAACGTCATGGACAAAAACGCCGCGAATACCGATGCCTGGATCAAGTATCTAGTAGATAACCAAGGTGCGACCACCAAGGGAGCATTCAGAGAGCTTGCGACGGGTGCGAATAAGCTGGGATTGATCTACGCTCTAATTACAAAGGCGGCAAAAGAAGACACTGCTCCAGGTGCCGCTGTTAAAACTAGGCTTAGCACTTTGATCTCACAAGAGTGGATCGATGGTGCTGATCTCAGAAGTACAATGGATTTTGGAGGCGCGGGGGCCGGCAAGGCCCCAGTAGCGCTGGCTAAATTTTTGTTTGCCAATAATACCACACCTAATACTCCGATCAGTGACTCGTCTTATTTGCTGGCCGTTACGAAGGCGCTCAGGACGAGGCTTGGCAACACTGATTTTGATGCCGAATTTGTTGCGGATCCGAACGTGCAAGCGGGTATTGTAGAAAAGGTCGCAGGTGCAACTCCGGCTGATAAAATCTTTTTGGCGCAAACTATCTTGGGCCTAGATACGGTGCAGCCGATTTGGAATGCAATCAATCAGCTCAACCTAAACAACCCGGCTACACGAGCAGCGAGTGACGCCACATTGGATACGGAACTGAAGAAAATCTTCGGTGGCTCGGATGAGGCCATTCGTCGGGAAAATACTATAAAATTGATTAATCAACGTGTGGGAAATGCTGCAGCGGTTAATACGGATTTGCAGCTTAGCAATATTCTAATGAGGGCGCCGTTTACCGAGACCACCAAAAAATACGTGATTAAGATCTTAGAGGTTCTTCCAGCGGCTGGCGCGGTGACCAAGAAGGATTTTCTTCAACAGGCGGCGGGCCCGATGGCAGCGGCCGCTGCGGGCCAGTGGGCATTGGCCGATCTGTTTGTATTTAGACCTCTACCAGGTATGGCAACGGCGGACGCCCCCAATATGTTTGCTGAAGTCGCGGTGGAAGTATCAAAAGTGGCCGGCCTTGATCTTGCGGACCAAAATAGCGTAGGACCCAAGTTCTTTGAAGCTTTGATTGCAACGAACTTCGCAACCCACAGAGCAGCCGGAATGAGTAGGCTCACCCGCGTAACCTCGTTGCCTTCTCCCGGCGCCGATAGCTTGAGAACGAACCTTATCCGCGACCTAGTAACCAGAAGAACGCTAGTTGGCGCTAACCCAGTCGGCACCGGTATCATCCATAAGATATTTAAAAATGGTATTGATCCAGCATTGGCAACGGCGTTTACCACCATGGCGAATGCTCTCGAAAGCAACGATGCAAGAAGATTATGGTTTTCGCAAACCGACGGCGCTGCTATTGTTGTCGACGTGACTGTCGTGAGTGACTTGTTGCTGCGACCGGCGGCAGTTGGTGCTATAATTGCCGACACACCAGCATCATTTAAGGCAGTGATAGATCAAGTCGCGGCCATTCCAGCTTTGGCTGCTAATACCGCTGACTTAACCGCGGTTTGGAACTTTTTAAACACTAAAGGCTTTGCTAATGCCGCCAATAGAACGGATGCTTTGGCGGTGCTAACGATAGTTGCGAACCTACCGGACAACAATGATCTACGTAGGTCCTTGACTAGGGGACTTGCAGGTGTTGGTGGAGCTTTGCCGACTGCGATTGCGCCGGGGGTTGGTATTTACTCCGCGCCCGCGGCAGCTGTGGCCCAACAAAATGCCGGATTGATTCAAGCGATGACTCTAGGCGTTATTGATGCACCGTTGGTTGCGATATATAGGGCGGTGGTTGCCGATCAGGATGATGTGAATAGGAAAGCACTGCTCGACCAGGCTCTTGGTGCTCATCCCGCTGCGTTATTGAATCTCACAGATGGACCCGGTGGTGCTGCTGGCGGTCGCTTTGCTGTCGCAGCAGCAGCTCCCGAAACTGAAGCGGCGCGAAACGAGCTTTTGCGGTTGTTCGCTGCCTATGGTGCTGTGGCTTCGTTAGAAGCTAACTACAATGGTGGCCGATCGGATCTGGTTTTCGACCGGCTCATGCCTGTAGACGCAGCTGATACGAATATCGTGACATTATTTGAAAATGTCGGCGATCAAAACCATTCTCGGTTCGCCCGATGGGGAATTGCTGACACCGCTACCCATGCTCCAAGCGCTGTCCACGCTCCAGCGGTTAAGCGAGTGATGCAGGTCGGTAACGATGCCGCACAGATTGCCTTGCAAAGCCAAATTTTTAGAAGGGCGTTGATAGGTGCGTACGGTGACTTTACTGCAAGGGTGGTAGCTGGTAATCCGAATTCTATACACAGAAGTAAGACAATAACCTTTGACCGCGTTTATCGCACCCTTCCTGTTGGTGTGTGGGTAGCGGCCGGGCTAGCTGCGGCTGGAGTCACTGCGGCAGCTAATAGCGCTTTGCCTCGGCTGGAGCTGTTAAATACTAATCTTGCTAACTACGGTTTGACCGCCGTCGTTAGAGATAATGACTACGTGTTCGCCCCCACAGATACAACGAATACCTTGTTGACCTTCCTGTTGAAGGTGGCAAACGCCGAGCTAACGAAGATGCCCAACCCACTTGCGGGTGTTCCGGTAAACGCTCAAGATCTCCGCAAGAAGGCTCTAGTACGCTCCCTTGCGCTCTACGTGCGAGACTATCTAAACACAGCAGTGCCCGGCTTCTCGGACGCTGCTTGGAAAGCGTACGTCGATGCAACTGCTATTGCAGCTGCTCGTCTGCCAGGCTTTCAGCAGTCAACCGGCGTGACGGATGAAGCAACTGCTAAGAAGTGGCTCTTTGCGGATTAGCCCAGTCATTTGTGCTTAAGGCCTAACGATGCGGGGTCCCCACAACCCATTATATTGGCGTTCGGGGGCCTTTTCTTTATGATCTAACGTGGGAGTACAAGATGGCGCAAGAGTTGGCGAAGTTTTTTGATACGAGCGCAGATGCTTTCATCGAAGAATCGGTTTCTGCGTGAGCTATATTTATTTTATTGGGGTTAATTTAATTTGTAGTTCGCATCCCACCGCAGCCGCGTATTTCATAAGAGTGTTTAGGTTTGGCCAATTTGGTGCATGGGAGCTTTCTAGTCTAGAAATATTGCTTTTGCTCGTGTGCATGACTTCAGCCACGTCTTCTTGTGTCATTTTGGCCTTGGAACGTGCCTTAATAAGTTCTCTCGCGAGTGTGAATTCGGAAGCTAGCTCATCGTATTCCTTTTTGACCGCTTCGTCTTTAAGAGCTTTTTGCTTAAACAGTTTAAAATTTGTGCTTGCCATCTTTTACCCTATCTGCCATCTCATTCGAGCTATGTTGTCAAAAATGATAACCTATTGCAAGTGGATCAAGCTTTTTACGTGGATATCGTTGATTATCATTAAAGGGGTTAGAGAATATGTTGCCGAAAAATAGACCGCCAACTCATCCTGGAGAGATGCTCCTTGAAGAATTTTTGAAACCTGCGGGTATTAGCCAAAAGGAATTTGCCGAGCACTTGGGGTGGCCATACGCGCGGCTTAACGATATAGTTCATGGAAAGAGAGGCGTAACCGCTTCTTCCGCTTTAGCGCTAGTGGATGCTTTCGGCATGGAGCCGCAATTTTGGTTAAATTTACAACGAGACTGGGAATTATGGCACGCCCAAAAGAGCCATCACCGTATACAACCTCTCAAGCTTGCGGCCTGATTTTTTACACCCAGATTTTCGATAAGTAGATCCTGCAGTGAAGGTGACTAAGCATAGCTGAGTACTGGGGTATGTTTTGGATCGATGGCTTTTAATAAATTTTCCAATTTCTCCAAACTTGGTAAATGTTTTCCTCTTTCATATTGAGCATATTCGTTAATAGATTTTGCTCCCAAATTGGCAGTGACTTCCTCTAAGGTCAGTCGCTGTCTGGTGCGTTGCCTCTTTAAGATTAGTGCAGTTAATAATTTAGGGTCGTTTGATTCAATAAAAATATCATTTTTTCTTCTCTGAACTTCTACCTTAAATTTTTTTGCATCGACTAAGCCTTCGATCGCATCTTTCACCATATCTGGGATCTCTTCTATGGTTTTTGCTTGGGTAGCGAGGTCCAATATTGCTACTTCTGCCAACCAAAAGTCGCTTTTTCGACTTTTCCATAACCTACCGGCTATTTTCATAAAATCTCCTTGCCAAGTCTCTTTAACTGCCTATGAAGCTCTGCAATTTTCATATTGCGCCTCTTGTATTTACATATATTTATGTAAGTCATCAAGGCAAATGTCAAGAACGCAGATTTATGAAGCTGTTATAGGAATTGTCACATGCAATTTTGATATCTGACTCGAAAACTGGAAAGGGTCCGCTTTTTTAAGGCATCTTAATGGACATTGGTTTTTCGTTGAAAAATAACTTTTCCGCTATTTTTTATGTGATCTCGCAACGGGTCAGTTTGCGATAAATCAGCCAAATTCACGACGTCAAAGCGATAGGGCAGCATGAGATCATCAAGTCTGAGTCGAATTGTTAGAATATCGTCCAAGGTCAGGCCATTACCTTCAAGGGCTAAATCGATGTCTGAGCCGAGCCTGTGTTTGCCCAGAGCACGGGAGCCGAAAATCGCCACACGGTGAATTTTTCGATTGGCGGCAAAAACATCGCATATAGCTTTCAATATTTTTTGTGACAGCCCAAAAACTTCCATCAGCGATCTCGCTCATTCTGTAGTCTAACCATCAGCTTGCTGATGAGTGGATAGTAAATGGTCTTGATATTTTGCGCGATTTCTTCAGCAGTTTTTTCGTTGTAACTATGGGTTGTCAGATTGCGGCTGATCAGCATTTTTAGCCAATTTTCACCGTCGTCGATGATGCCGTCTTGGAAGCATTGCTCGATTACGGGGCGCGGGCCGTTAAGGCCCTGGTAGCCGCGGCTGATGAGTAAATCCTGCAGGGTTTTCCATGCGAGTTCAAAGGTAAACTCGAAGGTCTGAATCAGGCCACTGCGCTCGAGTTTCGAATAGGTTTTTAGGCTGTTTGCGCTGTCAAATTCCGCATACGCTCTTTCTAAATTGGCCAGCCTTTGTTTGAAGCGGTTGTCGATTTCTGTTTCCATCGGTTGTCTCCAGGGAACTCTCATTCAACTCATTAGTTTTCCGAAAAGAGTCGCGCAAGGTAAGAATCTAAATGATTATTGGCGAATTAAAATAGATAAACAGTGGGCCGTCATGTTCATGTGGAATCGATTTTGAGCATTTCTTTTAGATCTCGCACAGAAAATTGGGCGGAAATCTGAAATTTGATAAAGAAATTCCCAAAAAATCGGCGTACTATTGCGTCAGATAATATTCACTTGATGGAATATGTCTTGAAAGTTATATTACGAGTGTAAAAATAGGAATCACAAAAAATGGCCAAGTGGGAAGTTGAATATACTGATGAATTTGGTGAGTGGTGGGATCTCCTCAATGCTGAGACGCAGGTAGATATTGATACCGTTGTGGGTCTTTTAGAAGAATTTGGACCTCATTTGGGGTTTCCATATTCTTCAGGAGTCACAAGTCGAAGCATTCTCATATGCGGGAGTTGAGGATTCAGCACAAAGGAAGCCCGATAAGAATTTTATATGCGTTTAATCCAAAGCGTATCGCTCTTCTATTGTTGGGGGGCTCAAAAGAAGGCGACGATCGTTGGTATGAGGTTAATGTCCCAAAAGCAGATAAGCTTTATGATGTTCACCTTGCTGAAATTGTAGAGGAGGGAAAAAAACATGGCTAAATCATTCAATTTGCTTAGAGCTAAAATGACGTCGGAAAACCGTAAAAAGGCTCAAGAAGAAACCAAGCGCTTGTTAAGGGAAATGCCCATGAACGAGCTTAGGCAAGCAAGACAAATGAGCCAGGAGCGATTGGCGGAAATGCTTGGTAAAAAACAAGCGAATGTTTCAAAAATAGAACATAGAACCGATATGTATATATCGACACTCAGAAGCTATATTGAAGCCATGGGAGGTCAGTTGAAAATCGTTGCCCATTTTCCTGATGGCGATATCGTCATCAATCAATTCCAAGAAATAGGCGAAAAAAAGGTCAAGGCTGCTTGATAGGAATTACCATCGAAACGGCAACGCAGAAAGCACGAAATTATTTTTATTGCCGCAAAAAGCTTAATAGATCGGCGTTTACTTGGTTTTTGTGGGTGGAGCAGAGGCCGTGCGGGGCTACAGGGTAAATCTTAAGTTGGGCGTTTTTTATGAGCTTTTCGGATTTTTTGGCGGAGTTGTCGATGGGGACGATTTGGTCGTCGTCGCCGTGGATGATGAGGGTGGGAATGTCGAACTTTTTTAGATCTTCGGTGAAATCGATTTCGGAAAAGGCTTTGATGCAGTCGAAGACGCCTTTGAGGCTGGCTTGCATGCCTAGATGCCAGAAGGCATCTCTAAGCCCCTGGGATACTTTGGCTCCTGGTCGATTGGCGCCATAAAATGGCCCGCTGAGGTCCTGAAAATACTGGGATCGATCGGCTAGAACGTTTTTGCGGATGTCGTCGAAGACGCTCATGGGGAGGCCAGTGGGATTGGTGGCCGTTTTCAACATGATGGGAGGCACGGCGCCAATTAACACCGCCTTCTTAATGCGCTTGGTGCCGTGTCGGCCGATGTAACGGGCGACTTCACCGCCGCCGGTTGAATGGCCCACCAGCATGACGTCCTTCACGTTAAGAGTGTCGATGAGTTTTGCCAGGTCGTCCGCATAGGTGTCCATATCGTTGCCGCTCCACGGCTGGCTCGAACGCCCGTGGCTGCGGCGATCATGCGCGATCGTGCGATACCCATGCGAAGACAAGAAATACATCTGATCCTCCCAGGCATCCGCCGACAAAGGCCAGCCATGACTAAAGACCACGGGCTCTCCCGTCCCCCAGTCCTTGTAATAAAGCTGAACCGACTGATTATTTTCTTTACCTACTGAAAAGTAATGCGCCATGCGATGAACCTCCGAAATCGATATTTCTCCCAGTTTATCGATACGGCCAAAACAAATGCAAACAATTGTCATCCTCGGGCTTGACCCTCATGATCTATCGCATCTTTTTCTTGACTTTTCTTGGAAGTGAGCTTTGATCTCCCTCCCCCGCCCGCTACGCGCGCAGGAGAGGGAGATTAAAACGAAAGTCAAGAAAAAGATGTGATCAATCCTTAGGGTCAAGCCCGAGGATCACAATTTGTGAGGCCCCAGGATGAGAATTGGTCAAGTGATTTCCAGAAACTCTAAGAGCTCTTTCTTTTTGGCTAGGGCGTCTTTCCGGCCGAGTTCTAGGAGGCGGCTGGTGTAGACTTGTTCGAAGGCGAGGTGGCTTACTAGATCGGAGCTGTGGCCGGCGGCGACACCTAGGATGGAGAGCATGTGCTGTAGTGGGGATGAGAGTGAGGGGAAAATATCTTCTGCGAGCGATGCTAAGGAGCGGGATGGGCGCATCAACAAGAAAGGGATGGTGCGCCATTTTCGTGGACTGCTGTCGGGATAGCGACTGACATATTTGTTGATAATTTCTAAGCGTTCTAAATCGCGATCTAGGGAGTCTGAGAAAATGGCGTCGAGCAAGGTGGCGAAGATTTCGGTTAGCTTGGGGTAGCTGGTACATCTCTGCTGTTTTTTTTCAAAAACCGAGCGCTCATGGCGCATGTCGATGGCTAAGAGCTTATCGGCGCCAAGATGAATGGCTGGTGCTATGGGGAAGGTTACCCGTGTGCTGCCGTCGCCATAATAGGAGCCGTCTACTTCCACCAGGCGAAAAATTCCCGGGATAGCCGATGATGCTAGCACGTGAGCCGTGGTTAGGTGTGACTTGATGCCAAGACAATCTTTGCCCAGCCAGCGATCGATTTTTTGGTGAGCTTCAAAAAAGGTGGTGGTGGTTTGGGAGCTAAAGTCGGTGGCGGAAAAGCCTACGCCATAAAGATCGCCGCGTTTTATTCGCTCTTCGATGGCTTGCAAGCATAGTGTGCGATCAAGCAATTCTTTTAGCGGTGCGTCATCCAATAAGGCATCGGGTAATTTCGTAGTAAAGATTTTTGAGTGAGCCATTAGATTAATCAGGGAGCGGATGGCCAGTTTGGCGAATCCGGTCTTCGAGGGCTGAAAGACGTCCGTTGTTTTGATGTTGTGCCACAAATCCCAGAGTTTCTTCGCGCTATCGTGAAAACTGCCTTCGGAGCATGCCAAGAAGGCTGCATTGATGCTGCCGGCGGAAATGCCGGCGATGACGGGAAAGGGAAAATGCCCTGGCGGCGTTATCTCCGAAATGCCGAGCAAGACGCCCGCCTGATAGGCACCGCGGGCACCGCCGCCCGTCAAAACTAAACCGATTTTTGATTTCATTGCATCAAATCCTCATGATGAGGTAAGCGACCCAGCAAAGGAAGCGTCGGAAGATGGAGCGGCGAAAAAACTCGTCGTGGTTGATTTCGTTACTGAGCTCGAGATCGCGTTCAAATTGATCTTTGAGTTTTAAGGCGATTTCCTGGTCGATGATGGCCAGGTTAACTTCGAGGTTGCGCCGCGCTGACCAGTGGTCCAAATTGTATGAGCCCACCGAAGAAAAAACGCCATCGATGGTGGCAATTTTGGCGTGTAGGGTTTTCCCCGTCATTTCGTAGATGCGAATGCCCTGCTTTAAGAACCCGCGATACACATGGCGGCTGGCATAACGCATTAACGGAACGTCAGACATCCCGGCGGTGAGGACGCGCATATCGACACCGCGAAGCTTGGCGTGGATGATGGCTTTCCTCAGACCATCATGAGGCAAGAAATATGGAGTGGTGAAAAAACAATAAGTTACTGCTCGGTTCACCGCTTCTTCCATGGACTTTTGGATGTGGGCAAGGTGGCGGTACATATTGGAGCGCAAAACCTGGACCAAGGTGCCGGGGTTCGGATCTAAAGTTTCCTGTGGCTCTTTGCCAATCAGTCGCAAAAAAACTTCCGTGAATACCCAGTGTTTGTCGTCGGGCGCCGAAGATAAATCCTTAAGATCGACTTTATCTTTTTCGAGCAGCGCTTCAGCAATGCTCTCCTTGGTAATGGCCAAAAGATCCTTAACCGCAGGCCCTTCTACGCGAGCTGTGGTGTCACGAAAGCGGTTGCTGCCGTAAATGGGCCCCGCATAATCTGCACTCATATTCATGCTGCCGCAGAAGGCGAGTTTTTCGTCTATCACGATGATTTTGCGGTGATCACGAAACAACAGCGGCCCGCGTCTACGCCAGGGCCAAATGGGGTTGAAGGCCAAAATGGTGATGCCGAGGTCAGCCATGGGCCGCAAAAACCCCGAGGCGAGGCCCGCGGATCCAAAATGATCGTAAATAATAGTCACGCTGACGCCACGCTTGTGCGCCTTGATCAGCTCTTCTCGTAGGAGTAAACCTAGCCGATCGCCCGCCAAGATATAGGTCTCTAAATAGATCGAGAATCTAGCTTGACTAATGGCATGAAAGATGCGGATAAACGCAACGTCTCCTTCATGATAAATCTCTACGTGATTATGCGAAGAAAACCCGCCCAAGGGTAAGAAGTGCAAGACTGCTTTTTGCCAACTAATTTGGAGCTTCTTTAGCACTAAGGCCGGCTCCATTGGT
>DASPVU010000155.1:0-4751 GCA_035622215.1 Myxococcota bacterium
AAGGCGTTTTTAAGAGCATCAAAAGATCGGTTTTTTCTCTGCGTGAAAAGCGAGGATCCCAAATTCGATGCTCAACGAACCCGCGACTTTTTGAGAGGGGTTGATGCGATCAACGTGATCGAGGTCCCGCGATGAAGACGAGCGCTCTATCGCTTTTACTTTGCGTATGCTTGGGCGGATGCCTGCAAGAGATGGGTATTTTTGGTCATATAGCTCCCTATAGTGCGATAGATGAAGAACCCATTGCGCGCCCACTCTTGGATCACACAGTGGCAAGAGGGCATCTTGTGCAAAATGGGAGCAAAAAAAACGGATCTCATGAATGGACAGCGGCCGGGCTTAAAAAGGGGCAAGAGCGTTATGAGATTTTTTGCACTCCATGTCACGGAATAAGTGGTTTTGGCGATGGCGCTATTGTAGAACGAGGATTTCCCACGCCACCGTCCTTTCATCAAGAGCGACTAAGAATGGTAAATAACGAACATTTAGTTCAGGTCATCAGAAACGGTTTTGGCGTAATGTATGGTTTTTCTCATGTGATCGACACAGAAGAGGCATGGGGAATTGCGGGCTATATAAGAGCGTTGCAGCTAAGCCAGCATGTGAATCTCTCCCATTTATCTGTTGATCAAAAGAATGACATTTTGCGAGAGCTCAAATGACCGATGTCGCAGAATCGAATAGGGGTCTCGCGCGCGCGAGTCGATTGTCGCTTGCCGGGGGAGTTGTTGTTCTTCTTTTATCGTCGGTATTTGGCATATTCGACGCAACTCGGTTTTTACAGTCCTATCTACTCTCATATTTATTCTGGCTCGAATTAACCCTTGGTTCTTTGGCCATGCTGATGGTGGGCGTGTTAACCAAAGGCGGCTATTTTGCCGTAACGCGGCGCATTTTGGAAGCGTCCACACAAACCATCTATGTGATGGCAATCTTATTTATTCCTATTCTGCTTGGGGTCAAAAAATTATATCCTTGGGCAGATGCTACGAAACTTGATCTCTCTTTGTTTCCCCATAAGTCGATCTATTTTGAGCCTGTCTTTTTTTCTTTGCGGGCGGTTATTTGTGTTGCCTCTTGGATATTCACAGCCTATTTTTTGTTGAGCGCGCTCAATGGAAGAAAGGGAGCGAGTAACAAAAGCGCTCTATCGCTAAGCGCGTTTTTTTTACTTCTTTTTGCTCTAAGCGACACGGTAGCTGCCGTTGATTGGCAGATGTCCCTAGATCCACTTTGGCGGTCGACCATTTACGCTATGGTGTTCATGGTGGGCCAGGCCTTCGGCGCATGGGCATTTACCTTGATGATCGTGAAAATAATGGCTCACGTTTATCAACCGCCAGTAGTTATCGCAAGCAAAGTGGAATTAGATTTGGGCAATATTCTTCTTACCCTCGTCGTGCTATGGGCCTATCTATCTTTCATGCAGTATTTAATCGTGTGGTCGGGAAACCTTCCGGATGAGACCACATGGTTTGGGAAGCGGATGCATCATGGATGGGAATGGCTTTTATTTGTTTTATTTCTGTTTCAATTTGCAGCACCATTCTTTGCGCTTTTGCTTCGCGACGTGAAAAACAATTTCGTGGGCATGATAGCGATAACTGGTTCAGTTCTTGTAATACGAATCCTTGATCGGTTCTGGATGATCATGCCGAGCTTCAATCCTAATGCAGTGTCGCCCAGCCTAAGCGATGCGACGCTTCTGATCGGCATTGGAGGAATATGGCTCGGCGCGTTTTTTTGGATTCTCAATAAGCGGCCAACGTTTGCGACGTGTCATAGTGACTGGCCGACTGCTGAGG
The DNA here is from genome assembly GCA_035622215.1 of Myxococcota bacterium. Lineage (GTDB taxonomy): Bacteria > Myxococcota > UBA727 > UBA727 > JABDBI01. The sequence goes on from DASPVU010000155.1 coordinate 1,806, forward strand.
TCGTAGATCATGCTCAATGAGCACGAGCGTAGCGATGCGAATGCCAAAAAAATCATGTGGGTGGCAATTGCATCTGTTGTAATAGGCGCCATTATCCTATTGGGTCTCGTGTTTGCGTTCTCGCTTTTGAGATCGAATATCGAAGCAGAGGCCTTGAAAGTAGTGCCAAAAGAACTGATCGATAAGCGCAAGGGCCCGCCGCCTCCTTTACTTGAAGTGAGTCCGATAAAAGTGGCACAGGAGTCAAGAGAGAGAGAGAGGCAGCTATTACAAACTTACGGATGGGTCGACCGCGAAAACGGTATCGTGCGCGTCCCCATTGAGAAAGCAATAGAGATTCTTCTTTATGAGCAACGATGAGTTTCTTTTGGAGTCCGCCTCAACCTTGGCGCCACAGGTTGATCAAGCAATGCTCGGCTTGTTGATCATTTGTGGATCAGCGTTGCTATTGATTCTGTTGCTCGTGATTGGTTTTAGCTCGCGTTATCGTAAAGATTCTCCCCATGCTCGCAAACTAGAAAGACATGGGAGTTTGCCTCTTGAGTGGGGGTGGGCTATCGGCTCCATGGTTATTTTTTTGGGGCTTTTCGCATGGGGCATAACCATCTTTTTTGCTATGCATGTAGAACCGAGCGGAGCAGAGGAAATCTCGGTTGTTGGCAAACAATGGATGTGGAAATTTCAACACCCTAACGGCAAGCGCGAAATTAACGAACTTCATATTCCGGTGGGGCAAGCGGTCGTCCTAAAGATGATTTCGCAAGATGTGATCCACAGTCTATTCCTTCCAAGCTTTCGTCTTAAACAAGATGTGTTGCCAGGACGTTATACCCGTGCGTGGTTTGAAGCATCAAGGATAGGACGGTATCATATATTCTGTACTCAGTATTGTGGAACCATGCATGCGCAAATGATAGGTCGCGTGGTTGTTATGTCGGCGACCGACTATGACCGCTGGCTTGTTAGCAGCGATGTAACGGACGACCGAGTGCTAGAAGAAACCAGCGAGTCGCGCGGACAGAAATTATTTACTAAGTTTGCATGCATCAGTTGCCACGCCGAAGGGACCGAACAACTCGGCCCCTCCCTCAATGGGCTTTTTGGTTCCAAGGTAAAACTCTCAACTGGTAAAACTATTTTTGCAGACGATAACTATATTCGCGAATCAATACTCTATCCAAATGCCAAAATCGTCTTTGGCTATCAACCGGTGATGCCATCTTTTTTGGGCAGAATGAACGAAGAGGACTTGCTCGATTTACTCGCCTACATAAAATCGCTTGGTCAGTCAAATGCGCAAAAGGCGTCGACAAAGTAGGTGACCGTAAATGAAGCAAGAAAGAAATTACTTGAATGTTGACGTCACCTTGAAATCCTGGATAGCGTCTACTGATCATAAGCGGATAGCACTTCTTTATTTATCGGCAATTACGTTTTTCTTTTTGATCGGCGGCATCGCTGCGACGCTCGTTCGTCTTAGCTTACTGACGCCTACGGGAAGTCTTCTTAGCGCCGATACCTATAACAAATCATTTTCCATTCATGGCATCGTCATGGTTTGGTTTTTTCTAATACCTTCGATTCCTACCGTACTCGGAAATTTTTTGGTTCCCCTGATGATTGGGGCGCGGGACTTAGCGTTTCCGAGACTTAATCTAGCGAGCTTTTATATCTATGTGGTTGGTGGCCTTTTTACTCTATCAGCTTTGGTTGCGGGTGGCGTAGACACAGGATGGACGTTTTATACACCCTATAGCACCGTGTTCTCAAACTCATATGTAATAGCAACTATTGCTGGGGTATTCGTTGCCGGATTTTCGTCGATTTTTACCGGGCTTAATTTTATTGTCACTATTCATAAAATGCGCGCTCCGGGCCTGACGTGGTTTCGTCTGCCATTATTCATCTGGGGAATCTATGCCACCAGTGTAATTTTAGTGTTGGCGACACCAATATTGGCTATTACCTTAGTGCTTATTGCTATCGAAAGAATTTTTCAGATTGGCGTATTCGATCCGGCACTTGGTGGTGACCCGTTATTATTTCAACACTTATTTTGGTTTTACTCGCATCCGGCTGTTTATATAATGATTTTGCCTGGATTAGGTGTAATAAGTGAGCTTGTTACATGTTTCGCGAGAAAGAATATTTTTGGCTATAAATTTATTGCCTTCTCCAGTATCGCTATAGCGTTTTTTGGCTTCTTGGTGTGGGGCCATCATATGTTCGTCAGCGGGCAGTCAGTTTATGCGAGTATGGTATTTTCGTTTTTAAGCTTTGCGGTAGCGGTGCCATCGGCGATAAAAGTTTTTAATTGGACAGCAACGCTCTATAAGGGCTCGATCACTTTCACAGCGCCAATGATTTATGCGCTCGGATTTATTCTGCTCTTCACCCTCGGTGGACTTACTGGGCTGATGCTTGCGTTTCTCCCCGTCAATGCCCATGTTCACGATACCTATTTTGTCATCGCGCATTTTCACTACATCATGGTCGGTGGGATGCTGATGGGCTATCTTGGCGGAATCCATTTCTGGTGGCCAAAAATGACGGGCTACATGTATTCAGAATCTTTTGGACGAGTAGCGGCAATTATATTGTTTTTGGGCTTTAATCTAACCTTTTTTCCGCAGTTCATTTTAGGGTATTTGGGTAACCCCAGGAGATATCACTCCTATCCGCCGGAATTTCAGATGTACCACGTTATGTCAACCTTGGGTGCAAGCATTCTCGCCGTGGGTTACCTGCTGCCTATCGGCTATTTGCTATGGTCGCTACGATATGGACCAAAAGCGGGTCCTAACCCCTGGCACGCTACGGGGCTCGAATGGCAAACTCCTTCACCCCCAGAAAAATCCAATTTTTCCGCGACCCCTGTGGTTACCGAGCCACCCTATCTTTATTCAGCTGAAAGCGGTGAATTTATCCCACAAGGATCTCAGTATG
>DASPVU010000156.1:0-5862 GCA_035622215.1 Myxococcota bacterium
ATTATTGGCGAAGAATTTGGCACAGAAAATACTGATGCCGAATATGTTTGGGTACTCGATCCCATCGATGGCACCATCGCGTTTATTCACGGCGTTCCTTTGTTTGTGACGTTGATTGCTCTATTGCATCGCGGCCAGCCCATATTGGGCGGCATTAATCAGCCCATCGCCAAACTCCGCTGTGAGGGCGATAACGAACAAGCCTGGCTAAATGGAGAACGAGTGTACGCAAGACTGCCGCAAGGCGTTGATAAGGCCACGTTGTTAGCCACGGACATCGCCAATATCGCCAATTTCCATAACGGCCAAGGTTTTAAGGACCTATTTGACAAGGCCAGTTTGTTTCGCACTTGGGGCGATGGTTTTGGTTATATTCTTCTCGCCAGCGGCAAAGCCGACATCATGCTCGACGCCAAAATGGCTCCCTGGGACATCTTGCCGGTTATTCCGGTGGTGCGCGGCTCAGGCGCAAAAATCACCACCTTCTCCGGCGGCGATCCGGTCTTTGGCACATCAGCCGTTTCAGCCCATCCATCGATTCACGACGACGTGATGAAAATTCTGCACCCGAAATGACGGAATAGAAACGTCTGCAATCCCAGTTGTTTTGACCGACTAACCGGCTGGTATGGGCAGGCTCTTGGGTAAGGATAACTCTCAGCCAGGAATGACTTTCGTGTCGTACCGCGGTTTAACCGCGGTATCCATGGAGTTGGCTCGACAATGGACCCCGCGCCCCGGCGAAAGTCGGGGCCCGGGGCGACACGAATGTCTGAGCATGGAGAAAGCGGATGTTCAAAAAAGGACAGCGATTAATTGTTTTGTGCTTTGGGCTAGTTCAGTCGTGGCTATGTGCCGCAGATACGGATCAGAAACACGCTTGGGAGTTCTTTAATACGCCGGCGGGAAAGGCGTTTTACACCGCGCCAAGCCCCACCATTGAGATAACAACCAACGATGACAAAAAATACACAATCTCTCTTGAAAAGTTGAAAGAACTTAGCCCCGTTTTGAGAGAAATGTTTGAGGAATTAGGCAAAACGGAATCCGCTAAAGTTACGATTTCTAGCAAGTCCTTCTTGATTCTCACCTATGTGTATTATCTGTCCATGGAGCTCGCCATCGACTTCGGAGAGGATGATTTAGCGACGAAATTTTGTGATCGAGACGAAGCGGCAAAAATAAGACAAGAATTGTTCGAGATCAACTCTTCGCTTGCCAGCGATTTTATGAGCCGACACACATCATGGCGCGCCAACGACGAACTTCATCGATATTTTCGAGCAATCAGCAATAGCGCTAAACAAGATCTGGATCGTTTCATAGCCTTTAAAGTGGTCTATCAACATCTGCTGGAGATTACCGACGAAGAAGAGCAAAAAACCTTCATTGCAGATGCAGTCGCGGAAGGCGTCGATGCGCGTCTCCTCGAAATGCCCGGTAAGAAATTTGTCAATGATAAGGATTATGTGAAATTGGTTAGTCCACTATTGGCATGGGTGTTGTGGCAGCGCTACCAAATGCCCCTTTCTCCCACTATCGATTTGAAGTTTTCCGCGCTTGTAAATCTGAGCGGCCTTATCCCGAAGTCTCCTATGAGGGACTCACGGGGGCGTGAAAAGGGTATTCAGTATTATGGTGATGCTGTTCGCAGGGTGACAAAGCGAGGGCTGACGAATTTTGTTTTAACAGAGGCGAAACTACACAACCTTGATACCATTGAGCAGAAAATGGCGTCGGCCATTGTTGTATTGCTCAACACGCTTGACGATATGGGCTTGAAGCCGGTCTTAGCCGTGGATGGCAGTGGGCCGAGAAAGAAGAAACAAGCCTCCTTTCGCGTGAATGGGTATCATCATCATTAGAGCTCTAGTCGACATCGATTATCGCTTGATGCTCACTTCCGGTGGGACGTCCGGTAGGATGCTCAAGAAGGCGGACTCCATCTGCTGTTTTACCAGAGCTGATACGTGGTCGGTGTCTTCATCATCGCATTCAATGACCAGTTCATCGTGCACAAGGTTGACCACTTGGGCGCTCTTGGCCTCATGAAAGAGTCGCTCGTGAACGCGACAAAGCGCGAGCTTTACGATGTCGGCTCCGGTGCCTTGAATGGGCATGTTGCGGGCGATGCGTGACACATAGCCGGGATCTTCAGATGAAAAATAGGCACGGCGGCCCAGGGCGGTTTGGCCGTAGCCGAGTTCTTTTGCTTTGAGCTCCAAGGATTTAAGCAAACTGTGGACTTGAGAAAATCGCTTGAAGTAGTTTTTAAGCATGCTTTCGGCTTCTCGCCGCGAGATTTTTAGTTGTTTAGCCAAAGCATGCTCACCCATGCCGTAAATAAGGCCAAAATTTAGGATTTTTGCCTGATCGCGGAGATGAGCGTTTTTGGTCTTAGACACTTCCGTCTGAAATACCGCTTCGGCCACCATGCTGTGGATGTCTTGACCATTATTAAAGATCTCCTTGAGCGCGGGATCTTGGCTGAGTGAGGCGAGAATGCGTAACTCAAAGCCACCATAATCAAAGCGCAATAGTGTTCGCGGCGGCTCTGGTCTTAGGCAGGCTTGAAATAAAGGGTAGTTGGGCAAGGCCAATAAATTCGGTTCGTGGCAGGCAAAGCGGCCCGAAGAGCTACCGATGGGCACAAAATGACCGAAGAGCCGGTTGTTTATTACCTTTTCTAAGAAAGAGGGGCCGTAGGTGCCTAGAAGATGGTTGTTCTCCCGATAATGCAGCAAGAGTTTTACCGCCTGGTGATCAATATCTTGCAAGCTCGACTGGGATGTCCCCTTGAGCTTGATGCCAAGCAGATCCTCCAATGCCGTCTTAACTTCGTTGTGATGGTTAAGATCCACCGGTTCGTCGCCAAATAGCAAAAAACCACCATTTTTCTTTAGCATGCCGTTGAGCTGGTCTTTGATGGCGTTGGTCTCTTGCTCGAGTTCTACGAGTGCTGCTTGCCAGCTCGACTTCTTAAACGGCAAGCCGTTATTTTCCATGGCAATGGTGGCAACAATAACCTGGCATTCGAGTTTTGCTAACTGTTCCACGCGCCACCGGCTGATGCGGGCCATGGCATTATTAAGTGCGTCACGGGACCAAACGACAGCATCATCACCTGAAGCAAAATCTTTGAGCTTGAGAGATTCAGCCCAAGTCTTGGTGACGAGTCGTTTTAGGGTGCTTAGGCAGATGATCCTGGTGCTCGGATGGGGCAAAATCTTGCTCTTCGTAAAAAAACTTTTGGCATCTAGCAGCACTATCAAATGATTTTTTATGGGCTCCCAGCCATCAGGCAAGAAAAAATCCACCGCGGTTGCGCTGTCCTGATCCACCAGCCAATACTCATTGGAGCCTGGCGATTTTTCGATGATGGCTAGCAGTCTTTTTTCGGTCATGGCATCTCGCGCCCCCTCCCTTAATCCCGGGCCCCCCCGCACGCGAGCGTGCAGGAGAGGGGAATCAAACCTCAGAATACTCGGTAGCTTACTGTCATTGCCTAGCGGCATTTTTGCTGGGTTTCAACCGCATTGACCAAATCGGGGCAACTGGCTAGAGAAAGCGGCCAGGCCGCCAGGAGCAGTTTTTGGCGGTCTGATAAACCCTAGGGCTTTATCCAATAGGTTGCTCAACTTTACAGGTGAGCGATAAAGCAAGGAGCAGTTACATGGCACGTTATCGTGGCCCACGTTTGAAGATCATCCGCCGTTTAGGCACACAACTACCAGGATTAATGCGCACCGAAGGCGATTTGCGACGTCCTTATCCGCCAGGCCAGCATGGACCAACCCGCCGTGCCAAGCTTTCCGACTTTGCCATTCGTCTAAGGGAAAAGCAGAAGCTTCGTTATCACTATTGCATCGGTGAAAAGCAGTTCCGACGCTATGTTAAGAAAGCCGCGGTTGGTAAAGGCAATCCCGGTATTAATTTGCTCGAAAGTCTTGAACTGAGGCTCGATAACGCCGTTTTCCGCGCTGGGTTTGCGCCCACCATTCGCGCGGCTCGGCAGATGACCAGCCACGGCCATATCTCGGTAAATGGTAAAAGAGTGGATGTGCCATCCTATGCTTTGCGCGTGGGTGACGTGTTCACGCCCCATGAGAAGACCAAAATGGCTGAGCAAATCAAGAACAACCGCAAGGATCCAAGCAACCTTCGTTTGCCCAGTTTTCTCGACGTCGATGAAGGCAATGTGGCTGCGAAGATCGTCGTAAAGCCGGCCCGAGAAGATATTCCCGTGGAAGTGCAAGAACAGTTCATCATCGAGTACTATTCAACGAGATAATGCGTGAGTCGCGGGCTCTCCTGCGCGTGCGCGGGAGAGGCATTCAGAGGTAAGTATGTTTTCTGTCATTGAGGTTTTTGAACATGCTGGCCCGGTCGGGTTATTTGTTATGGGCGTGCTCGTGCTGTTTTCCGTCGTGTCATGGGCGATAATCCTTGCGAAATGGCAATCGATCCGCGGATTGCTCTTTCACAATGCCCAATTCATTGATCAATTTTGGCAGACCAAAGATCTAAACCTTCTCGTCAACACCAATAATGCCAGAAGCCCGAGCCTCCAAGTTTTTAAGGATGGTGTGCATGAGGTTGAGCGGCAAAAGCAGCGAGGCAACGAAAAGGACGATGCATTTTTGGTGATCGAAAGAGCTTTGGCGCGTTCAGGCCGCTACGAGCTGAAAAAGGCGGAAAGCCAGCTGCCCATGCTTGCCACCATTGGTGCAATTTCGCCGTTTATTGGCTTGTTTGGAACCGTGGTTGGCATCATGTCGTCGTTTCATCAAATAGGGCAAGCGGGCAATGCCAATCTATCCACGGTGGCGCCAGGTATCGCTGAAGCTTTGCTTGCAACGGCTCTAGGGCTCTTTGCCGCTATCCCGGCGGTGATGGCCTACAACATGCTGCAAACCAAGTTAAGACTATTGAAAGGCGACCTGGAGAATTTTTGCCTCGACCTTTTGGCGGTCTTACGATCGCAGCGATAATTTATTTATGATAGGGCGAGCCGCGCAAGATCTCATGAGCACGATATAGTTGCTCGCACAGCAGCAAAAAGGCCAGGCGATGGGGCAGAGTCATGGCCGATAAGGACAAGGCGAGGTCGCATTTTGTGGTGATGTCGTCGGATAGGCCAAAGGCACCACCAACAACGAAGGCGAGCTTTACCGACTGATGAGAAAACCTTGAAAGAAGGTCAGCAAACTGCTTCGACGTAAAGCTCTTGCCATTTTCCGTTAGAGCTATGCGAAAACAGCCTGCCGTTTTTTGCCACAGATCCTTGCCTTCAAGGTCCATGCGCACACCCTTTCGGTTTTCACCGATCTGGCTTTTGGCGTCGACGAAAACTGCGTGAGCCTGAAAGGGCGAATGTAATTTTCTGAGATATTCGCTTCCTGAAACGATCAGCGGGTCTTTGATTGATTTTAACGGAATCGCAACGATTATCTTCATGTACCATCAATACGCTTGGCGTCGATCCAGAACCCTTCGAGGTCGTAATAATCGCGTGCGCTATCGGTGAAGCAGTGAAAGATCACGCTGCCGAGATCGAGCAAAACCCAAGATGAAGTGCTCAAACCTTCAATGCCCATAGGGCGAAGGCCATGCCCTTTGAGCTCATCTTCCACGTTGCGGACGATGGCCTGCACCTGTCTTTCGCTCGGTGCCGAACAGATAACAAAGTAATCAGTAAAACTGGTCAGCTGCGCAAGGTCTAATATGACAATATTACTTGCTTTTTTATCGTCGGCCGCTTTAGCACATAATTTAGCTATTTCTAGGCCCTCAGGTTTAGTGTCTAAAAACTCATGTATTTTCTTTGCTGTTTTAATTGCCATATAACTATTCTATGCCGCC
>DASPVU010000157.1:0-8705 GCA_035622215.1 Myxococcota bacterium
CATGCTTGTGTCCAGATGGACAAAGTAATCGACGTATTGAGCCGTGGCTTTATGCATGCGGCCTAAAGATGAATCAAGAATAATTAGCGCAGATGCCTTAAGTAATTCGCCTGTTGCGGGGTGGGGTATCGAAATCCCCGACTTTAGCTCTTTCAAAGTATGTTCCAGGGCAGGATATTTCCAGTCCGCGTAATCGCCGCTCTCGTGGTACCATTCAACATAACCTCTGGGCCTGAAGAAATATCATCGAAATCATCCCAATAAAGGGCGGTGGCATTCAATGCCTCTGCTAGGGCTTTCGTTGTTGTCGTCGTCCCGGCTCCCGATATGCCGCTTATGCCTATGATTCTAGCCATACCATGCTTCACCTGAACAATTAAAATGCCTAAAAGGAAACTTGTCTAAAGACCTATGGAAATCAATATCCTTTGGGCTCCGTATTTCCGGTAGTGGCGGAGCGCAACTTAAGTTCACTAAGGTGGCGTGGGTTGAGGTGTATTAGATTTGGTCTTGACAGAATCACTCCCAGTCGATAGCCAAAAACAATCATACGGGGAGCTGCTCCTTAAAAGCGGCTGAGAGTTTCAGAATTGGCTGAATGACCCATTCACTTGATCCAGGTAATGCTGGCGAAAGGATACTATGAAAAAATCAGAGATACTTGTTTCATTGGTTTCATTTACGTTCGTTGCAACGGTCGTTGTTGCCCGGATCGCGGATGACGAACCAGAACCAATCGATTTTCCCCGTGAGTGCATAATTGCCTGTGGCGATGGCGGAAATTTTCCTGCATTAGATCAAGCTTATTTTGAAAAGCTCAGTGAATTAAATTGCCCTGATCTACGCTATAAGTTGCCGGGATATTATTCCACCAACGTTGAAGAACGGCGATTCATCGTTTATTGGGACCGGCGCGGTGGCATTGCCGGCTCTGCTGTCGGTGTCTGCGAGCAATCGCGAAGAGCCAATTTAGAACCCGACATCCCATCTCAGTATAAGTGTTATTTCCCAAACCCAAACTCACGAACCGAGATCTTTGACAAAATCCGAAGAAAAATACCGATTGACTGAAAATGGCCATTTGAGGCTTTTTGTCGGGGGGGTGGTCCTAGAAAATGGCTCGTGTCTATCGGCGCCGTGTTTTTTTGGTCGACAATTTAACTAATTCCGAGAAATCATCTTAAGCAAGCCTTCCAGGTCGCCGTCACGAAACCGGCCATTTGAACGAAAAATTACGGGAACCTCGTTCCCAGCAATAAGATCTTGATACCCATTTCTGGTTATGATTATTGTTGGCGATTCCATTACACAGTGTCCATTAAGGCTTGTGCCACCGGTTTGTAAATCGAATTTCAGGCTGACATCTAAACCACGAAAGTCCAGCAAAAACGCGCCGTAACATTCAAGGTCATCGCTACATTGCGTCTTCACACTTCCTTGAGTGATGCTGCCGTCCGAATCTGGGGCGCTCACCGTGAGTGTAGAAGTGAGCGTGTGATTTCGGTAACTAAGTTGCAGTACCATATCGGCAATACTGCCGTGTGAAATCATGATTGCCGATAAAAATAACGCTAACGACATAGCATCAACTCCGTTTGTTCGGTAACTTTTTTCCATCTGCCATAAATAAGGTCGCCGAAGAGGCGCCTACAGTTCAGGCTATTTGCCCTCTTTCGATCAACCGACGGCCACATTAGTTTAAGATAGGGAGTAAACGGCAACGTCAATGCCAAATTAAAAAAAGCAATAAACAAACCATGCGATTTTCATTCGAATTTGAACCAAATCTCTCATCGGCCGATGAAAATACGATTTATCAGGGTCTATTAGCCCACAACGTGGAAGACCTTGGCCTTCCATTAGAGGAGATTTCCACTAAGCCATTTGCTTTCGTGGTCAGAATCGACGGCGCGGTCAAAGCAGGTTTAGTTGGTAACATCAAATATCGCTCCGCCTTTGTTGATACCCTTTGGGTTGACAAGTCTTTGCGCAAACAGGGCGTTGGTAGAAAGCTCCTGACACAGGCCGAAGAGCATGCCGCAAAAAACAGCTGCAACGTGATTTTTCTCAACACGCTGAGCCCAGCCAATGTGAGCTTTTATGAGAAATCTGGTTATGTTTTTGAGTTTGAGCGTAAAGATTACTTAGGCGGCTATCCTATGCGGTATTTCAGAAAGTCCTTAGGTTGATTTTCGTTTGGTAAAAACCTGATTTTTGAAGAGTTCCTTGAAGCCCAGCTTTTGGTAAATCGATAAGCCTTTTGGGGAAGCCTCAAGAAAACAATGCTTGGCCCCTTTTTGAGCGGCTAGCCCAATTCCATATCTCATGAGCGCGGTGGCATATCCTTGGCGTTGATATTGATGCAACGTGGCTACGTCGTCGATTCGGGCCCAATTGTCATTCCAGGAAAGGGTCATTGAAGAGATAATTTCATTATCCTTAAAAAGGCTTGAGTGGCTCATGTTTCTTTTGCGCTCTAAAGCGAGTTTATGGGACCTGGCATACTTTATGTTGATATCGTCTGATGTTGCTGGAAACGCGCTCAGGGGAATCGCCCATGTATCGAGCTTATCATCCATGTTTTTGACAGATTCATTTTGAGCGAACGATATTTGATTTAGGCTTAACGCCATCGCCACAGAAACATCTGCCGGCATAAAACCATGGCGCTTTAAAGTCTCATTGACATCCAGTGTTGCAAGCTCGGCCCGCATGACAATGCACCAAGACGTATTGGCGAGGGCGAAAAAATCCGCAGTTTCCTTGATAAGGCTGTCGAGTGACCGAACAGAATTTCTTATCACAAGAGTATTGAGCGGCTCGCCATCGACATCGGTGCTATAGGCAGATGCAGCGCCATTAAAGTCCCTGGTGCGCTTTGCGATGGACGCTGAAAAATAATCTTCGGCTTGGGAAATTAACTTAATGAGCATACCCGCATTCCATTATCCAGTTAACAAGGGCTAATTCTAAAGCACAGCTTGCTCCACGGCGGTGCTGAGTCGGTTCCAAATTTCATCCAGCCAGTCGAGATGCTCTGATTTTAAGAAACAGGAACGCAAGAGGGTAACGAATTCTTGGTCCCAAGCAACTTCTTTCCACTGAGCTTGAAGCTTAGAACTGGGCATCTGTGTCAGAGCCAGATGCAAACCATTTTTTGCCGCCAGGTCATAAATACGCTTGCTCAGCCGGGAGATTCGCCCCGCTGATTTTGCCCTAGGTCCCCAGACTAGAATATCCAGCTCGGGTTCCAGCGTCGTTAAAAATCGGTCATCGGTCTTCAATTTATTAAAAAGCTCGAGCGCCGTTTTTCTTGACTGGGAGAGATCCTGTGCGAACTTTCCACCCGGAACACACGGCATGAGCTGTTGCGTCGCCCAAAGAGCAACCGCCGATGCGCCTGGCCTGGAGCATTCCAGACTGATCTCTCCGAGATGAAGGTCGGATGAACTGAAGTAGGTGTAGGGAGAATCATGTTTGTAAAACTGCACCACCGTCGGATCATGAAAAAGTACACAGCCACAGCCGTAGGGCTGCAGCCCGTGTTTGTGGGGATCCACAACTATGGAATCGACTCCTCTCAGGCTCTCATAAGCTGCGCGTGTTTCAGATCTTAGATTTTCGCAGAGAGTAAAATACCCCCCGTAGGCGGCATCCGCATGAATTCGAATGTCCATCGACGCCTTCAACGTCAGGAGCTCATTTAGAGGGTCGACAGCCCCGAGCTGAGTGGTCCCGAGTGTTGCTACGACGGTCCCAACGTTACCTTGGTCGAGCGCCTTCTTCAACGCATCAAGATCCATTTGTCCCCGGGAGTTGCAATCCACTTTTTGGAAAGGGATCCCGAGGACATGACAAAGCCTTTCATGAGTATAATGAGCTTGGGATGAGGCCAGGATTTTCCTCCCTGACTTCACCTGAGAAGAGATCCAAAGCGCTTCCAAATTAGCCAAAGTTCCGCCTCCACAAAGGTGACCTAGATGAGTCTCCCAGCCAAATAACTGCGCGAGATGAGCCACCGCTTCCTTTTCCATCTCGGAGCTGGCTCTTCCCACTTCCAAAGAATGATTGTTCGGATTGAGCGAGAGAGACAGAGTATAGGCCAATCGGGCCACTGGATGCGGAGGCTTCAGCATCTGACCGACATAAAGAGGATGGGCATAAGGTAAATTATCGCGCATCCGCTCTACCACCAGAGCCATCACCTTCCGAATACCCTCCAGATCCGCTTCAGGAGTAAAATCAGGAAGTCCGCTTCCGATTTTTTCCAGACCATCCACCCAGCCTTCCAGAAATGCTAGGGACTTTTTTTCGAACATACCCACCTCAGACCCATAACCTTAGCCATAACGCCGCCCGCAAAATGAAAATGCCGAGTGATTGCGATTAGGAAGGGCTGGTTCGAGCATTTTTCGCTGTTTCAGACAGCGCATAAAAGCCATTCGTCTTGGAAATAATTTGATGCACCGTCGACATTCTGTTTACTGCCCCATTTTGGTTTAATTTTGACTCCCGCTAGAAATGGGAGGATTACCTAGGAAATAAGATGATGCAGCGGGTTCTCATGACCGGTGTTACCGGATTTTTGGGGCGGATGCTGGCCTTGGAGTTGTTGAGACAACCCGGCCTAGAGATATGGGGGCTGGTACGAGGAAAAACACAGGCTCGGCCAGAAATCAACGAGTTGGTTCAGAATGAAAGGTTTCATATTCTAGAGGGAGATATTGCGCTAGCTGGACTTACAAAGGATTCATGCGGTCTGGAATTTGATACCTGCTTTCATCTAGCGGCATCAACAAATTTTTCCGAAAGGAGGCGTTCCGAGACGTTTCTGACCAATGTGGAGGGCACGCGGAATACGGTTCGATTTTGCGAAGAGCGCGGAGTTTGCAAATTCTTTCATGTGAGTACCGCCTACGTGTGCGGATATGAGTACGGCAGCGTTAAAGAAGTGCTCCATTCGTTGCCACGACGATTTCGAAACGCCTATGAGGAGAGCAAGTTCGCGGCCGAGGTGATTGTCGGTGAAGCTCTGCTCGACTGGACGATTCTTCGACCAAGTATAATTCTTGCCGACTCACGCACTGGGGAAATGGCGTCAGCGCGGATGACCTATGGAATCTTAAAATCCTACCACCGATTTCGTGAAACTCTTCTCAACAAATACGGTCGTTCGGGTCTGGGGAAGCTCTCCGACCAGCCATTTGAGATTCATGCTGATCCCGACGCCCTCCACAATCATATTTGCCTTGATGATGTCGTACGTCTGATCGTTGCCGTCGAGCATGCCAAGCCTGAATCGCGCACAATCTTTCATTTGTGCAATCCGATGACCAACACTTCTCAGGAAGTGCACGATATTGCCTGTGATGTTCTCGGGCTCGATTGTTTGATCTTGAATCCGAAACCCCTTTTAAAACACCGAATTGAAGAGATGGTGCTTGAAAGGGGAGTCAGAATGTATCGCCCGTATATGCTCGGAAGCGATCCCAGTTTCGACCAGTCTTCCCTTCGATCGCTCGTCGGTGATGAGGTCGTGGATCGGATTTTGTCGCTCAAGCCTCCTTTGTTGAAGATGCTCTTTGCGACCTTTGTGAGTGAGGAATTATTGTCGGATGAAGGACAACCTCCAAAAGATAAAATTCCTCAATTGGCTCCGACACGGATGGAAATTCTGCTGCGGTATGGGAATACCGAACTCTCCTACGCCTCTCTTGATCCGGCGAACCGGGTTTTGATGCTACCCAATCATCGAGGTTATGTATCCTATGCCGTAAAAGGCCGTACGGGTGTGATGCTCGGAGATCCTCTTTGTGAAGAAACTCACGTCAGGGAAGCCGCTCATGCTTTCTCGCAATTCTGTATAGCGCAGCGACTCAATCCCTGCGCTGTACAGGTGACCAGACCAGTAGCCGATGTTTTGGCCGACATGGGAGGTTTTGTGAATCGAATCGGTGATGAGGCGATCATCGATCTGGCCACTTATGATTTGACGCTGCGGGGCCGGCGGTTTTCCACTTTGCGGAGTATGCGGAATCAGTCCTTGAGCAGAGGGGTAAGCGTGCGAGAATCAAGCTACTCTGAAATTCCGGTCGCGGAGGTAGATGCCATTTCTCAAATGTGGTTGCAAAGAAAAGTCAATTCTCATGAACTCGGGCTCTTGCTACGGCCCCTGCCTCGGCGGGATGAACCGGGAGTGCGAAAGTTTTTCGCGTTTATTGGAAATCAGCTCGTCGGAGTTGTCTTTTTTGATCCACTCTACCGAGATGGGCGAGTGGTGGGGTATTGTGCGGAGATCGAGCGTTACGCGCGCTCTCCTTCTGGGATCCATGACTTATTGCTCTTATGTGCGATTGGAAAATTTCAGGAGGAGGGGTGCGAGTGCTTACATCTGGGTTTAGCTCCGCTTGCTGGCATTGATGATTGGGATCATCCGGCTGCCAGTGATAAAACCCGTCGACTCTTACAAAAAATTCGGGACGAATCTCAAGGCGTCTACAATTTCGCAGGCGTCGCCAAACACAAGAATTATTATGCGCCAAGAATGAGACCGACGTTCTTTCATTCGTATCAAGAGCACGCTGTCGAATCCATCCTTGACGTGTTTTTTCTGGTGGGTTTGGCACCTCCCGAACTCCTTCAATTTCTTTCACAAGACACCTTTGAATTATTTGTGGATCAAGAAAAGGATACTTTTTATACCGCTGCTGTGCGATGATTTTTTCGCCAAAGTTTCAGATCGTTTTTTGGATTTTTAGGTTCTGTTGACCTTTAGTTTTTGGATTCAATTTTGAGGATAATTTTTCTCCATTTGACTTCGATTTTGCAGGGAATATCGTGCATATTTTCAAAAAATCGAAGCCAAATGGAGAAAAATTAGACCAAAATGGGGCCAAAAACTAAGGTTAACAGAGCCTAAAACCGTTTGATTCTCCATGGACATCGAATGATATGGCTACTTCGCCTAGAATAGGATACTGGTTTTTTATGCGAAAACTCATTCAGGGGATTGTCGAGTTTAGAACAGGGCTTACCAAGGAGAGCAGGGCTCTCTTTGCCAAACTCGCCCTTGGACAAAAGCCAGACGTGCTATTTATCGCCTGTTCCGATAGCCGAGTAGTTCCTAATCTTTTTGCCTCCACTAATCCTGGCGATTTGTTCGTAGTAAGGAACGTGGGTAATTTGGTTCCCCCTATCTCACGGTCGTCGGAGGAAAATAGTGTCCCCGCAGCGATCGAATTTTCCGTCTGCGTACTCAATGTCCCAGACATCGTCGTCTGCGGCCATTCGGAATGCGGCGCCATGCAAGCGCTTTTACACGGGGTTGACACTCTTTCGAGCGAACACCTCAAATCTTGGTTGAAATATGGAGAGGAATCCTTAGCTAAGGTCCGAAAAGGATTTTCCTTAAATCCGAATCTTTCCGAACACAACCAACTCTCTCAAGTCAATGTCTTAGAACAAATGAACCGGATATCTGCTTACCCTTCTGTTCGCGAGCATCTAGAAAAAAAGCAAATTCGAATCCACGGCTGGTGGTTTGACATCGCCCACGCCGATGTCTATTGCTACGAACCCAGCGTAAACCAATTCATCTTCATCGACGAAAAAGAAGCCAAACGCATCTTTGCACGTATGTGAGCGTACGTGAGGAGAAAAACAGTGTCCGTACCCAGCAAAGACGGGCCAACACGGTTAACGAAACTTGCACCTATAGGTGAGCTCTCGGCGAGCGATGCCTTAATCTCAATGACGAGTCGATGAAAGACCATGGGTTTAGCATATAGAGGGTTTTTCGCTATGAAACGTATAAATCAGGCATGATTTCTGGATCTTTGACACAATCATATTTTTTGGTGCAGGTTTTCTTCGAAAGAGGTGTTAATGACAAAGTTCTGCAGCGCCTGCACGGCCCAGTATCCCGCGATGGCATTCATGACGGTTTGCGCTTTTTCGGCCAAATGGTCCAGTTGCACCGCGGCTTTTTGAAACTGTGCTGCATTGGTATTGATGGTGAAAAGAGCTTCGAGCTTGCGAATAATCATGTGCAGTATCTCCAATAAGATTTCCGCCCATTTTACTGCGTGGGATCCAGAAGGGATGTTCAAAATCTGGAGTTGCACTAATAATTGGTTCACAGGCTGTTATACCAGTCTTTCAATTCGTCACGCGCTGTGTGACCAATTGGTGGAATCTATTAAAAATCTATTTACATATCATGACTTTTTTCTAAAAAAATGTCACAATATGTAAATGGAGTCACTAAAATTAATAGCTAACGCCTTTAAAAGCCAGCCGTTTTCTCTAAAGAATGCGGAGGAACTCGGCCTAACCCGTTACGAATTAAAAAAGCTATTGGCGCAAGGAAAGGTTAAAAAGCTAGCTCATGGCATTTATGCCCTCAGTAAGGGCGATATATCCCTAGCGGAACAATTTAGAAATGCTGCCGCCTTGATCGGCCAACCATCGGTAATCTGCTTACTGTCCGCACTCGAATATTATGATATTACCGATGTTATCAGCAAAGAGATTTGGGTTATGGTTCCAGCGACTAGACGGACACATAAATGCGGTATTAGATTGTTTCGTACTGCTCATTTCAATCAAGATATAGGGATAGTAAAAACCAAAGATTTTTCTATCACATCAATTGAGCGCACGATTGTCGATGCTCTTACCCATCAGAGGCAAGTTGCGATCACTGT
>DASPVU010000158.1:0-4624 GCA_035622215.1 Myxococcota bacterium
CTCGCCATGTTTTCCGGCCAAGGGCGCGATGTAAAGTTTTCCATACCGCGGGTTATTGGATACCGGTCGTTTCTCAACAAGGTTTGGAACGCCACGCGATTTTCCTTGATGAACATAGAAGGTAGCGAAATTAAAAACCTCTCAGAGGTCAAAAAAAGTTTGGCCGTTGCTGACCGCTACATACTTTCGCGCTTGCATCGGACGATAGAAAAAGTCGGCTCCTCTATCGAAGACTACCGTTTTAGCGACGGAGCCGAAGCGCTCTATCATTTCTTTTGGGATGAATACTGCGACAAATACATCGAAGTCGCCAAAGTATCATTCAAGGCAGATGATCATGCGCAAAAATCCGTTACCGGCAGCGTCTTGATCTGCCTCCTTGACGCGAGCATGCGATTGTTGCATCCCTTTTGCCCGTTTATCAGCGAAGAAATTTGGCAGAGCCTGCCGTCAGCTAGCTGGTATAAAGAAAACGGCGTGGAGTTTTGCGCGGTTGCACCCTTCCCCGTGCATGAGTCTGAGCTGATCGATAAAGACGCCGAAGACGTCATCGAGCTGATATTTTCCGTGAGCACCATGATCAAAAATGGCCGGCAGTCCTCGGACTTGCCGGCTAACTTGGCGGTTCCCGTCAAGTTATTGGCCAAGGATATTCCGACGAGAGATTTGCTTTTGGCACACCTCGAGCTGATTTCTCATCTAGCAAAAACATCCAGCATCGAAGTAGTGCTGCGAGGCGAGGCGGAAGTCAGCGAGCTTTCTGTCACCAATTCGAGCAGTGCCGTCGACACGGTTATCATGCTAGAAGGGCTTATAAATGTGGATAAAGAACTTGAACGGCTGCGTCATGCGTTAGAAAAAATCAACAAACAAAAGGCGAGCTTACTTGCGCGGCTCTCCAATCAAACGTTTCTACAAAATGCTCCCAAAAATATTGTGGAAAGCCAACAAGCGGAGCTTTCTGCTCTCGACGAAAAAGAGCGACAATTGGCGGTCGCAAGAGATCGCCTCTTGCGCGTGACTAACTCATAATTGCCACCGAGGTCATTCGTCACGGCGAGCCGCATAGCGGCGTGGCCATCCAGTAATTGGCGTATAGGCTTCTACTGGCCACGCTCCGCTCGCCGTTTCGAGGGAAGAATTTTCTGGTCGGGACTGTTGAAACGTTGTTTACCAAGAGGGATATCATGACCAGAAAGAGCCTTGCCAATCTATTGTTCGTTCTTAGCTGTCTCCTAACTTCTGCCGCTTTTGCCCATCAAAACCTTGATGCCATTTCCGAAGCCATCGAAAACGAGAGATTCGCGACGGTGGAAAAGCTCGCTCTGCGATTTGACGCAAAAGCGGTTTTGCGGACAGAACAACTAGTGCGTCTGCGCCAGGCTCTCAAAGACGCTTCGCGAGAAATGCTCGAGCACGTTGAAAATCTTGGCTCTAGCTTTTTGCCCGAAGAAGTTAAAGAACAAGCAGCCGCGTTGAAGAATAAATCTGATGCGGCGCAACATGACCCTTCCTTGTTTCAATCGCTAGCGGGCGAAGTCTCGGCCTTAGTCAATGAACTTAGCCATGACCCGAAAGTCTGGTTTCTTCTCCTACTCTCCAATGCCCAAGCCTTCGCGCAGAACTCCACAGGCGATGATCCCGCCTTCATTTCCCAAAGCGATTGGAACAATGTGGTGTACTGGACACACGTCAGTTTCGCTCTCAACTGGACAACCGTGGCAGTGTTGATTATCGCTCCCGTAGCCTTCGGCATAATCAAATGCTGTTGCGGCAAAGCCTAGCAGGTCATCACCGCGGAGGCGCCAATCATTTTGCTGGATTCGCGCCTCCGCGGAGGATCTGAATAATTTTATTATTATTGTCAAATGGTTTTTTGAGATCGTTTTAATTGACATTTTCTTTTGGAACTATACATATGTAAACAATCATTTTCTGAAAATCATATGAAATGTCTTAGATTAGCCATAGTTATTCTCTTTTTCGTCTCTGCGGCATCGTGTGGCCTGCTAGAACGTCCGCAAAATCCAGACAGCCTGCCTAAACCGATAGTGGCACAAGCTCCTAAGCCCATACCGGCACCACCTCCTGCCAGAGCTCCAAGTCCCGCGCCGACACCCCTTCCTGCCCCAGTACCAGTTCCTCCTCCACCACCAGCCCCGGCCCCAGTGCCTCCTATCCCGGCTCCACCCTCTATTCCCGTGCCTGCTCCTGCTCCAAAACCTGTTTTTATACCACCGCTAGCTCCTGAACTTACCGCCGATGAGATTTGGAATACGGTGCGTGTCGCTGATTTTGCGGTAAATGACGATAAGCGGCTCGCTGCGATGGATATTTTGCTTAGGCTTGTCAACATGAGCACCGGCAGCAAACGCCAGCAACTGTCTCGAGATCTGGTAACAAGGGTGGGAATGGCGACGACAAATTCTGGTATTTTTCAGGCCATGGCGCGTGGTCTTGTTGATGCCAGTTCGCTGAAGATCTATCAGGTGCTCATCGATGATCAACCTGACGCAAGATCTAAGGCCGCGTTAGTGAACCAAAAACTTGGGGGTTTTAATCTAAAAGCATCAGCCTGTTTGACCGACCTAGACATTTCAAAAAACCCGCCTAAAGCTTCTCCCGGCGTACGGCTAACATCGCAGCTTTTTAAGAAAGAGGAGCCAATTAGAAATGCTCTGATTTCGTTGCTCTTTGTTAACGGTGCGAAATTGAGCCCCGAATCAAATAGTGCAGCGGATATCACGAAATTTAGACGATCGCTCGATAGCATTCTCGCCAATGGCAATATCGCTGATTTTTTGGCGTTGTTTAGACAGGGTAGCGGCTTAGACGATGTTTACCCGGCGATGGATTGGATGATCGCCAAGGATTCTCACGCTCCCGTTCTAAATTTATTTTTAAGCGATGCATCTATTCCCGATAACTTCAAAGCGACGATTCGATCGACGGCTTTTATCGACGCCATAGCTAAGGATTTGGAAAATGCCGCAAAACCTTTAAATAGAATTGGTTTGAAGCTTGGCGTCGTGCCCCTCGACCATTTTTTCCGGGTGTTGAAACCTCAGTTTGGATTAAAACCGTTTTTGGGTGAAATCGATTTTGAATACGGCACTCAGGGAAGCCTGATTTCGCTGTTGTCCTACACAATATGCGAGCTTTACGCTAACAACCTCTCAGATGACGAACGAAAAGTGATTATCAAAGCGGTGGCCTCTGCCTTAAAGAAACCGACGGTCAAAGAAGGCCATGATTGGAATGTGTTGGTTCATACTCCAGATGGCTTTAGGGATAGTGCAGTAAAATACGTCGGAAAAAACTTGAAGGTCGGTTATCAAGAGGCGATCAAATTATTGGATTCAGAGGTTATGAAAAGCAGCTTGGCCTCACGGCATGTTGCCAATCAACAAAAGGCCCGTGCTTGCCTTTAGGTAAATTTTACGACATAGAGAAAACGCACTCGGGGTGTAGCTCAGCTTGGTAGAGCGCCTGCTTTGGGAGCAGGAAGTCGTAGGTTCAAATCCTGCCACCCCGACCATCTATTTTTGCGCTCTTAGCTCAGTGGATAGAGCATCGGCCTTCTAAGCCGAGGGTCGCAGGTTCAAATCCTGCAGAGCGCGCGATTTTAGAAAAATTGTTGTTGACTTTCTCGTTTCCGCCATTAGGCTTACGCGCTATGAGACGACCCGTTACCAAAACTTATACCGTGACCACTACCACCGCCTGGGTGGGGCAAGGGTAAGTTTTAGGTAGATAAACCGCCAAAAAACTTCCCGGCCCTAAGAGCTGGGATTTTTTTTGGCTATTTTATTTAGGAGACCAAGATGGCCGACAAATCGCCTAGTACCCTGGTAGTAGGCCTTGCCCTATTCTCCATGTTTTTTGGCTCCGGCAATCTCATATTTCCTCTTATGCTAGGCGCGCAGTATGAGAGCTATTTTCTGGTGTGTGCTGCGGGCTTTATTATCACGGGCGTATTGTTGCCAACCTTGGGCATCTTGGCCATGCTGCCTGCCCACGGTCACTATGAACGACTTTTTACCAACATCTTGCCTGAAAAATGGTATCGCTGGTTTTTTCTCTTGGTGCTCATATTTTGGATACCTCTTGGCTCAGGACCGCGCTGCGTGGTGTTGGCCCACGCATCCATCTCCAATCATCTGCCTTTTACTACGCCGGTTTGGCTGTTTTCGTTGGCATTTCTGATCATCGTGTATTTCTCGGTGGTAACCCGCAGCAGGGTTATCGAGATTTTGGGAAAATACCTCACGCCGGCTTTATTGTTTTCTATTCTATGCATTGTTATTTCCTCGTTCATAAATGGCAAAATAGCCAAATCCGATCTTCCGGCTGCGAGTATTTTCGTTGAAAGCGTGATTGCTGGCTATTACACCCAGGATCTCATCGCCGCGGTCTTTTTCTCTTCTGCCATCGTGGGCATGCTCAACCTCAATGCAGAAAATCGCATAAGCGTCCTGAGAAAAACCTGGTATGGCGGTCTCATCGCAGTGCTATTGCTTACCGTTCTTTACACCGCCCTGATGGCGGCAAGTGCAGTACATGCCGAGCAGCTGCAGGGCCTTTCAGGGGAAAAACTGGTCTCCACTCTTTCTCACATCACTTT
>DASPVU010000159.1:0-4379 GCA_035622215.1 Myxococcota bacterium
GCCGTCCCCCACATTAGGTCTAAATTACTGAGCGGTGGACTTTTAAAACAGCCTGTATATAAATCCTCATGCTCAAAATAGGTCCTTATATAATTAAAAACCCCTACATTTTGGCTCCGATGGCGGGTGTAAGTCAGATGCCCTTTAGGCGTTTGGCTTTAAAAATGGGTGCAGGACTTGCTCCCACCGAGCTGATATCGGCAAAGGGCCTTTTTTTTGCCAATGTGCGAACCAAATCTTATCTTTTGCACGATCAGCACTATGAAAAGCCCTTTTGTGTGCAGCTTTTTGGCGGCGAGAAAGAATCGATGGCCATGGCCGCCGAAAAAGCTCATGAACTCGGTGCGGATATCATCGACATCAACATGGGTTGCCCGGTAAAAAAAGTCACGAAGACCAATGCTGGCTCAGCACTCCTGTGCGATATTGAGCGAGCGAGCGACATCATTAGTGCAATGCTTAAAGCCACCAATTTTAAAATACCGATCACAGCTAAAATACGCTCTGGCTGGGATGATCAGCACTTAAATTATAGAGAAATAGGCCAAGCACTCGAAGATGCCGGTATTTCTGCGATTGCACTTCATGCGCGTACGAGGGCCCAAGGATATAGCGGCTTTGCTAATTGGGCTCATATTAAAGAACTCAAGGCCTCATTGAGCATCCCCGTGATTGGTAATGGCGATGTTAAAAATCTTCAAGATGCTGAACGCATGCTTAAAGAGACCGGTTGCGATGGCGTGATGATAGCAAGAGCAGCTTTGGGTAATCCGTGGATCTTTAGTTCCTCGCCTCATAATGAAAAAGACCGTCTTTCGGTAGTGCGCGAGCATTTATCTGAACATTTGGCTCTAGCCCGCTTCATTGCCGAAGAAACCGAACACCGGCCCTTTAATGAAACGATGGCGCTTAAGAGTTTTCGCTCGCATCTAATTTGGTATTCCAAAGGCCTGGCTGATGGCGCCAAATTTCGTCAGGAAATAAATTCTTGCGAGTGTCTCATGCGCACTTATGGTCTCATCGATGCCTTTTTTGTTGAAGCTAAAACAGCCTTAGAAGAAGCAGGCGATGATGGCATTGATTATCGCCAAGCCTTCGGCTGAGTTATTACAACTCGTAAACGCGCTTCAATCTCGGGAGTCAATTTTTGCTTGAATTGACACAAATGAGTCGACGTCATAGATCCTAACCTGACAAACTTCGTCGATATAATTTTTAGGTCTTTACTGTAAACAGCTCACTTTACAAAACTGCTTAATTAATTGATTATCCACAAGAGATGAATTGGAGGAGATAATGACATCTTTGTTGCATCTAATTTTCATTTTTTCGTTATGTAATTTTGCATTACCAAGTCTTTCCATGAATGCTGACGAGATTGTTCTTGGCCAAGTAAGTGATGGAAAAAAGCTGTATATCTATAAGATATTAGTCAAGCATAGCAAGCGAAAAGAAACCTGGTTAAAAAACGAAGCAGATGTTGATATAAGTACTGATTATATACGAATTGCAGTGAAAAATCAAAAGCATCTTGCAGAAATACCCATTTCCGATAAAATTACTTTTTATGCGTATCACAACAAAGATTCATCAACTAGAACTAAAATCGGTGAATTGAGTAAAGATATACTATTATCTGGATATAAGAATTTCACCATTGTCCGGAAACAAGTTGAAAAAGATGAGTTATAGGTTCCTTTCGCTTGCGCCATCGGTGTCGGATTTCTGGGTGATTCGACATCTGTGCGACTGGTGAAATCCGACACCGTTTCTTTTGCCTGCGATTTCGGTGTGTTAAAGGTCTAGAAATACTACGAAGATGAATCCTTAAACAAAAAGCTTACTTCCGCTGCTATTGACATTAAATGTATTTGATTTAGGTTTAACTAACCTGGGGAGTTACTTATGAATACATTTAGATTGCATCATTTATTTATACTTTTTATTTTGAGCCACGATATCGCAGCCCATGCCGGCTCATTTCTAGATTACCAAAGCGGCCCGCAAGCCTTTAAAGGTGGCACCTATTTACTTCCAAACGAAAATTTTCCCTTCTTAGCTTTGCCCATTTGGCAGCTATCACCTGAAGGTATTTATGTATCCGTTCGCAGTGATGGCGCCTTTATTGGTGCTGCCGCAAGCAATGCGACGCATTTGCTCGCGATCGACTTTGACCCAGGTATCGTTGCCTACAATCGCATCATGATCGAGATGCTTAAAATTGCTGACGACGGTGCAGACCTTCGACGCATGCGAACTAATTTTTTATATTTGCAGGAGAAGTTTAATAAAGCCAAAGAATGCGGCGCAAACTTCGATTTTGATTTTATAGAAAATACTTTTAAGCATCAACATTGGAAAATTCTTATTGATGGTAGTTTTGCTCGTAGATCGGATTATGCCTTGGCGAGCCCAGAGGACGATCCTATCAAAACCCCCGAAGCATTTATCCTCCACTGGATGTGGCGTGACGATGAACGCCATCCTGAAGTAATATACTGGAAAAATCCCCAACTATTTAATAAGATGCAAAAAATGGCACAAGAAGGACGCATTCAAGCCGAGCATTTTAACTTAAAAGATATTTTAAGCCTGCAAAAACTTTGCTCAAGTATTGAGCGTGCCAATTTAAAAATAGCTGCGCTTGATTTCAGCAACGCTCAAGGGGAAACCTACCTCGGCTGCCAAGGAACCGATGCCGTGATCACAGAATTAAAAGCGGTTCTACACCCTAAAGCTATTATATTGTTTTGCTGGTTTTCAAGTCCACAAATTATGTATGAAATGCATCAGGAATACACAGCTTTTTTAGTTGAGAACTACGACATTGCTATTTTCAACGATAATTCTGAACACAAAAAGAGACTGTTAGCCTCTGTGTCAGACCACGACTGCCCCGATCCAAATAGTTCGGCATATTACAAACTCGAGCAATCCCGCGAAAAATACAGTGTTGGGTCGTTATTTTATACACTGTTGAATGTTACAAGCTTCAGCTTTGGAAAATAGCTTTCATATCGCGCGCGATCTCGCATGATCAGCGTCAGCTGAGCTACAGCAGCATGGGCACCGATATAAAAACTGGAAGCGTGGCCGGATTTAGGGCCTGGCTTTAAAGTTCTTATAAGCGTGCAGCGGTCGACACACGGCGCAAAAAATCTTCCAATTCTTGAACATGTCGTTGATTAAACTTGCGCTCTCGCAGCTCGTTCATAAAACGACTCCAATCTTGAAGATAGACCAATCGATTCTCTTCGCTTTGTACGGTTGCGAATTGGCTCTCAATTAAGCCCGCATAACGAAGTAAATCATCGGGATATATCCCACTTGCTTCTATACTTTTTATTAGCTGCGCATACGCCTGCTGAAAAATCCCTAGGATATCTCCCAGTTTTGGTTCAAGTTGACCGGATCTTAAATTGAGGAAAGCTCGCCACTCCCGCTACTTCCAACGCAAAGCCAGGCTGACGTTTCGCGAGCAGAATATTAATTTCATTGTTATAGACCTCAAGCTTCTCTAAGGCATTAACGACGGCACTTAGGCATTCCATTCTGCTTTGCGATTCCTTTATTGCCTCTAGAATAGCCTCCTTCGAACTACGATAATGCCCCATTAACAGCGCATTTTCCGTTCGACTTGCCGATGGCTCCGGCGGAGCTCCAAGGCTGGCAAGGTTTCTTTCTTCAGCGTCTGTCTTACTTTGCTCCACTTGCAATAGATTTTGATATTGAGTCTTGATGGTTCCTAATTCTCCGCGCATTGATGGGTCTGTGGGCTTTATGCAGGGCCATGACGCACTTGCATACACGAAACAAAATACTAATGACATTAAATAAACATTATTTAACATAATTCCTCTATTAGATATAGGTATTAACTTTAGGTATTCAATTGTTAACAAATTATATCATTATGCAAGGCGCGGGGCATATTTTAAGATCGGTCCGCTTCCTAGCCTGTATATTGGTAGATCACACTCAAGAGCGGGATAAATCAGCCTGTGGTATGTTCTATACAGTATTGGGCGGTGGATCTTTTACGCATTTCATCGAATAAGGGTCGGTGTCTTTCTGGAACTTGCGACTCTCTGAGAATGTTTACGAACCATGGCGCTAAGAAACGCATTGCTTCGGTGCTGATCTTTTCAAAGTAGGTCTTCAAAAACCTTTCTTCGGAGCTCAGGTCTAAAGGGTAATGCTCAAAACATTTTTCACGAACATATTCATAACGATCTGCGAACGGGTTGTAAGGTGGAAAAGACTGGTGAAATCCGACAAAGTTTGCTGGTGAAATCGGACACCGTTTCTCTGGTGAAATCCGACACCGTTTCTTTTCTACCTAATCAATGGGCATCCCGCGGTAACTTTCGCGAAAATTC
>DASPVU010000160.1:0-3609 GCA_035622215.1 Myxococcota bacterium
TTGAGGCGCTCCGTAAAAACCCTCGGATTTGGACTCAAAATTCCGGTTTAGGAGACCAATATGGTATTATATAAAATAAGAGAGGGGGGTGTTTAAATGAAGATATCGCTGATTTGTGTGGGCATCATTGCTGGGGTGGTCACGGCGGCAAATTTAGCAATTGCTGGATCTTTCGACGGGATCTACAGAGCTGAACCACCTTGCAGTTTTTCGACCAATTTCGACCACCAAGGCGATAAAAACATCTATTTTGAGGGTACAACTATTGTTCATGAGATGGTGCCCATGACGTTCTGGGGCACTGACCTTTATCCTGCAATTATTTTTCAAAAGCCCCGGGATTTTCTTCCTGTATTTTCCTTGGGAATTGGTGAAGTTCAGCAGTCCTTTATTTACAACTCACCAGCCAACTATTCGCAGGGCAGCTATTCGGAGGATGGTTCAGTTTTTGAACAACTTGGTGGTGCTAGAACTATTGACGAGCAGTCAAGAAGCCTCGAATACCTAGATACGGTCAAATTGGAGAGAACCTCTTCTGGAATGCGTCTCACGTCTACCAACAGGACTTCGAACGATAATGCATCACCAGTAGTTTGTTCCTTCGTTTTTGAACGGGCTCTCGGACGGTAAACAACACCCTCACAATCAGTTAGGAATTTTCGCTTGCGAACTTTTTAGGCGCACTCATCAACTCTGCCACATCGGTGATTCCGAATTTATTTTTCAATAGCTCAAGTGCACGAGCGTGCGCTTGATCAAAAGGTTGTTTTCTGTAGGAGCCCGGTCGGAGGTAACATTTTCGAATGTTGTCCAAAGTGTAGCCGAAAAAATAGCCTTCGACGATAAAATGGACATCATCATTTGGATGAAGCTGGGCGCTTCGTTTTTCCTGAATTAAAAATTCCCCAATCTTTTCCCCATTGGCATAGGAGGGATTTATGAAAAGGAGACTTGGCATAGAAACCAGCTCCCAATCGTTCTTCGGTCCCAATGATTCATATTGAATAACCTTTATTCCCGCTTTTACCGCCGCTGCGATGAGCTGCTTCCATATATGGGCAGACATAGGAACGGAGCGAAAATCAATCTCTTCGCCTCCTAGCCAGGAAACTGGAGTAATCATGGCCATCATTTTTGTGTTACGCACAACCTGAACGGCCGAAAGCACCCTAGTGCTTAAGAGCAATGTTTCTTGCTCCTTAGGATTCCTTGTCTATTTTTTGATTTGTTCAAGCACTACACCGGATTGTTCACCATCACTTTCTGCCAGAGGGTGGGCATCCAGAAACCTATTAAATAACGCGAGCTCATCATTACGTTCAGCAGATTGTCCACAGAGCGCATAGAAAAGAAAACCTAAAATCAGAAAACGAAAAGACATAAAACATATACCTCACTAACAACAGTATCCTAGAAATTTCCAACTATATAAGTAAAAAGGGTGTCAATAGGTTCTTTTGGGATGGCTCATTACAAAGCCAGTTTGGAAAAAAATCGTCGTTTGGGGGAGTTATTGGCTAAATGAAGCGAATTTTTCCTTCTTTACAAGAAATCCTAGAGATTCATGAGGATCTCATTGCACAGTTTGGTGGAATTCGCGGCATAAGAGACATCGGTGCTCTGCACCAAATGCGATCCTAGGAGATGCACTGCTTGAATTCTAGAGGATCGTGCGAGCAAAAGATCCGAATGCTGCGCTCTGATTCGAAGAGCGTTCTGAGTTTGGCTTGATGCTGAAGGCGCGCCGAGCGATCTACCTCAAAAATTCGTTGAAACAGGTTTAGGCCGAGCGTACCCCTCGCGCGACCAAAACCCATCTCTCCCTCGAAAAAATAGGAATCCCCAGCATGGAGAAGCCAACCCGAGTCAGTTTTAACCGCAACACCACAGTGCCCCAAAGTGTGGCCGGGGAGCGGGATCAGGAGGATTTCCGGCGGAAGTCCCTTGAGCTTGCTAGCTCCGTGGAAATTAAACCAAGTATCCAGAGCCGCCTCATGATTCACCCAATTCACTTCATGGCTCCAGAGGGAAGCCCGGTAACGGTGAAAGCGCATAGGAACCGTTTTTCCAGTGGAGACAACAGCGCTCGCGTGCTCGGCAGAGGAGACATGAATTCTTGCCCATGGAAAATCAGGAATTCCTCCCGCGTGATCAATATCGAGGTGAGTGAGAATCACGTCGCGGACATCAGAGGGCGAAAATCCGAGTTTCTTGACCTGATGAAAAGCTGTTTCACCCAAGTCGAGCTTGGGTCGAACGAAAGTACGAAATAGGAACCCGATTTCACTTTGAGCCTCAGCGATCTGTCGTACTCCAAGACCTGTATCCACCAAGATCAAGCCGCCAGGCGCTTCGATCAGCAGGCAATGGCAAAGCATGCTTCGGGCCGGATGAGCCAGCATCCCGCCCAGTGGGCAAAAAGACGCGCAATTGAGGTGGTGTATCCTTAGCATTGCGTCAATAGGTACTAAACTCGTTGATACAAATCAAATTACTATTTTCGTTATTAAAATAAGAGATCATCATGATGTGCATGTTCGACACAATTTCCTGCAATTTTGGTAACAGGCCCTCGTCAAGTAGGAAAAAGCTGCAGGGCAATCCCTGAATAGAATTTCTTAAATTCTATTGATGATATGTGTTTGATATAGCTTTCATTGCTTTTGAGCCAGGGATCGAGATAGGTGAAAAAATCCTTATTTCTTTCGACGAGCACGATCCAGTGACCATCGGGTCCAAAATCCTCTAAGTCGCCCGTAACAAGAACCATAATCGGTGCGATTTTGAGGCACTCTTTCCATTCGTCATCGAAAAAATGCATCCTGAAATGAAAATTACTTTTGACGCAATAGCGCATGATGTCTTCGGGGAAGATGGCCATCGGTATGTCGATGTTGTAATAACCCTTTTGGGTGGGCAACGACATGCGGCGCAATGCATCAGCCAATTCTTTGAATTTGGGCAACGGTTCATAGTTGATTGATTTTAGCAGCGTGAGTAAAGCGGCAACGCCACAGTTGACCCCAGGGTAATAATCTTGGTCGTTTTGGCTGACAAATATTGCGCTATAGACTGAGTTATTCATCGTACATGGTTCCAGATATAATCCGTCTTCTCTGTGTGAATGCGGGAATGACGACAGCGGGCATTGCTTCTAGTCATTTACACTTTTGATACCACCGGTAAATCTCTTGCATGAAAAATCAAAAGAACCGCCATTTGCCCGAGACAATCACGAAATAATAAGCTTTAAAGGCTCTGATTTTTGTGCCCAGAACCTTAAGCGATACTCAGGTGGCAATAACAATGAACGAAGTAAATGAATTCAACCAATCGGTGGGAAAACCTGTGCTCAATTGGTCCGGCGCCAAAAGACCTGAATTGAAGGTTTTTGAGGGACGGTTATGTGTGATCGAGCCTATTGATGTGGCCAAACACTCGCACGTCCTCTTCGACACTCTGTCTTTTAACAATCAAGGTGAGAGCTGGACTTATTTACCTTACGGGCCTTTTTCTGATCGTGATGAATTTACGAACTGGCTAGTCACTGCCAATGCTGAACGCGATGTGCAGCTTTACGCGATATCAAATCACAACAAAGAGATCGTG
>DASPVU010000161.1:0-2942 GCA_035622215.1 Myxococcota bacterium
GTCCATGTCGTCTTGATTTTGCGTTTATTATAGGAAAGCTGGAATCTAATTACTTCTCTTGCTTGAGCGTGATCAAACTGCTGTTCTTCCACGGGCTCACCGCCTTTTGCCTGCTAAATTATTATCATGAAACATTGTCAACGAAGCGATCTCTGCCGCGTCGCTTCGCTTCATAGAGCGCGTGATCGGCCACGGCAATGATATCGGTTACGGCATTTTCTTGGTCGAGATCCAAGGTATCGCCGCTTACCACGGCAATGCCGATGGATACCGATAGATGACCAAGCTCCTGCTTCTCAACACCTCGAAGCTTAAGCGCCCTAACCGCTGCACATAATTTGTTTGCTACTTCGCGAGCTGCCACGATGTCTGCTTGCGGCAAGATGACACAGAACTCCTCGCCGCCAAATCGCGCAATCGAATCTACCTTTCTGATATTTTCTTTTAAAGCGTGGGCAATTTCTTTGAGGGCAACATCGCCCAACACATGACCCATGCGGTCGTTGTAGGCCTTAAAGTGATCCACGTCCACTAAAAGCAAGGCGACTTTAATATTAAACCTTTGGGCACGCGCGATTTCATATTCAATCTGCTTCACCATGGCTCGCCGATTGAGCACGCCGGTTAAGGGATCGGAGGTGGCAAGTTCCAACGTGGTTTCATAGAGTTCCGCATTGACAATGGCGAGCGCCGTCTGAGCTCCTAACGCAGAGATTAATGTCACGTCATCAGCATCAAAAACAAACGAATTAGGATGAGCGAACATGAAGACCCCTATCACCCTTCCCTTATGAATCATCGGAACCGCCATCACCGAACCGGTTTTTTTCGTGGGAGGGGAGGGTAAGGCGCGGTCCTGGTATTCCAATAACTTGAGCCGTTTTTCCTTTTCCAGATTGCCGATAACAATCGGCGCTCCAGTTTGAGCAACAATGCCAATGATGCCCTCGCCAATGTCAACTTTGGCATGGAGTGCGAAGCCCTCTCTGTGCAGGCCATAGGCCGCAACCATCCGCAAGTGTTGCTTCTCCTGCGATTTTCCTTCCATTAAAAACACGGCAAATTGTGGCCAGGATAGTTTTTCTTGAACCACCGCGATCAACCGCTCCACCACTGCTTCGCGTTTTAAGGTCCCCCCCAAACGATGGGCTGCTTCCATCAATAGGTCTTGCGCCTGAACGCGCTCTTTGAGCCGCTCATTTGATCTTTCTAGCTGATAGAGGGTTTCTTCAAGCTTGAGACGAATGCTTCGTTGGACTTCGGCATCTTCCAGGTGATGTTCCTTCTCTAAATGACGAGCCTCGATTTGGGTGATCACGCCCAGTAACTGATTAAAGCCCAAAATAACGTGACCGATTTCGTCGCTTCGATCAATTTCTGCGCGGATGAGAAAGGAGCCTTGCTCGGCGTTTTCAATCAAGCCCATTAACTTGGCGAGCCGGGAAGTTACTAGTCTCTCGACGAGACCCTTTACCAAAATGGAAAGGATAATGATCATGATGCAAAGTCCGATAGCGACTTGGGCAAACAATCTATGGGTGTCATTGAGCATGAGCTCGCGGTCAATAGCCACGGCCACTCCGCCAATGGAAGAATCCGACTCCGATACCACATGGGTGATCAATAATTCGTTTTCCTGGCGAACAACCCCATAACGTAAGTCATATTGTTTACCAAGTTCACGCGAATCAGTGCTGTATTTGACCATACCGCGCGGGTCCATGACGTTGACCATGGAAATATGCGGGGCACGCGCGACATGCAACAATAAGCGGCGGGCATAGTCGTGAGGCTGATGATTGCCCAGGCGCTGATAAATCGTTGCCACGGCCTCCGCCAGAATTCTCGCCTCGGTGATGGCATCTTGCTCGACCCGACCGTATTGAAATGGCAATAACGAAAGAACCACCGTTAAGGAAAGAATAGTACTGATGCAAGCAACGTGAAGCGACAGCCGCCAACCAATCGGCATGCTCTTTTTCTTGACATAACCAAGATCACTGTCGCCAACCACCACTAAACTCCAGGACTATGATGATATATAACGTAGCCCTCGCCAGAAAGCGCAGATAACATCAAGCGTTCATGCAGCTCATTTTTCGTTTCTACCGTTATATCCACCAAGACTTCATTCCATCGAATCTTAGCAAATAATCGTTCATGTCGAATATCTACAATGTTGCCCGAAGCTCTCGTAATTGTTTGCAATAATAAAGACAAGGAACCTGGACTATCTTTAATTACAATCGACATACGGCTCAACCTGCTTGACCTAGCTAATTCTTGTGCAGTTAGCCTGGCCAAAAGACTAATGTCAATATTTCCGCCCGATACGATTAAAACAACTGTTTTATCGCAAAAATTATGCCGAAAACCATCGGCTAATAGAGCCGCAACCGATGCCGCACCAGCACCTTCTGCCAAAGTCTTTTGCCGCTCCAAGAGCAGGGTAATAGCCTGTTGGATCTGATCATCGGTCACCGAAATAAGCTCTGGCATCAAGTCTTCACAGATAGCCTTGGTCAGCTGGCCCACGTTTTTTACGGCGATACCTTCGGCTATGGTTTTCGCGCCCGGTCTTACAGTTTTTTTTCCTTTATTGAGTGCATCGGCCATTGATTGAAAATCCTCAGCTTCCACACCGATAATTTTTGCGGTTTTATTTTTTAACTGTGCAAAAAATTGAGCAATTCCCGCAATGAGACCCCCACCACCTACCGGGACAAAAACCACATCAGGCAAGCCAACTTGCGAGCAGATTTCTAACGCTACCGTCGCTTGTCCCAAGATGACGTGATGATCATTGTAGGCATGCACATAGGGGATTTTCTCTCTCTCGGAAAAAGCCTGCGCTGCCGCGTAGGCCTCGTCATAGTCTTGGCCAACGAGCTCCACCTTGGCCCTTAGCCTTTCCGTTTCCGCTACTTTGGTATTCGCCGTGC
>DASPVU010000162.1:0-5029 GCA_035622215.1 Myxococcota bacterium
CCGTCTTTTGTGAGGGTGAGGCGTTTTTTAAATGAGTTACTGATTCGTTGATTGTGGGTGACTAGAACCACCGTCGTGCCGAATGACTCATTATAGCTAAAAATGAGGTCGACAATTTCTTGGCCGGTTTTTTCGTCCAGATTGCCGGTGGGTTCATCGGCCAATAATACCGTTGGCCCGTGAGCTAGGGCTCGAGCCAAGGCAACGCGTTGCTGCTCGCCGCCTGACAGCTCACCGGGCTTGTGCAAGACTCGATGGCTTAATCCCACAAATGCCAGCATCTCCTTAGCTTTGTCTTGTGCCAAATTGCGACTTTGTCTTCGCATCAATAGAGGCATCATGACATTTTCCAACGCGCTCAATTCGCTGAGCAAATGGTGAAACTGAAAGACATAGCCAATATGCTTATTGCGAAACGCTGCAATTTTTGCATCATTCAGCGCATGAACTTGGCAGTCATCATAGGTAATAGTTCCCGAACTAGGTGTATCGAGTGTGCCCAACACATGAAGAAACGTGCTCTTGCCGACGCCCGAAGGCCCGGTAAGCGAAATAAGCTCATTTTTTGCAATGTACAAAGATAGATTTCGCAAAACGGGAATTTCTTTGCCATGTAGATAATAGGACTTAGATAAGTTACGAATATCAATATCCATTAATAGTCCTATTCATATCTCAAGCCGTCTACGGGCTTTAGTCGAGCGGCAAATAATGAAGGTGGGATAGTGGCCAAAAAGCTGATTAAGATAGCCGCGAGTACCACGAGCACTACCTCACCCATCACGATCTTCACCGGTAAATTAGAAAAATAATAAACATCGGGGTCGACCTTGATGCCAATCTTCTCAATTAAAAGGCACATAATGAGCCCTAGAGTTCCGCCGACGGCAGCACCAATCGCACCAATAAAGAGCCCATAGGTAACGAAGATCTTCATGATCGAGACATCGGTTGCGCCCATGCTTTTAAGAATGGCAATCTCTTTGCCCTTCTCCATCACGACCGTGATGAGCGTTACCAAAATCAAGAGGCTAGCCAACAAGATGTAGGTGCCCAAAATGATTAACATGGCGATCTTTTCCAGTTGGAGCGCGGAAAACATGTTGCGATTCATTTGCATCCAGTCGCGCGCATAATAAGGATAGCCGCCAATAACCGATTCAATTTCCTTAGCTATCTTTCGCGTGCTTTCAATGTTGTCGACGCGGTATTCGATACCACTAACCGAGCCCTCCAAATTGAAAAAATCCTGCGCGTCCGACAGCTTGATGAAGGCAAATTTTACGTCGTATTCATACATGCCCGAATAGAAAAAGCCTGCAACTCGGAAGGCCTTGGCGCGCGGAATCGGGCCGGTGGGACCAATATCCCCGATGGGACTCACCAGATTGACGGTATCTCCTATAAGTACTTGTAAGTCGGAGGCCATTTCTTTGCCGATGACGACGCCAGGCAAATCGTTCTTAGCCGCCTCAGCGTCGTCTACCGATGCAATGTCCGTGCCCGGTTTAAGTTCAGTTATGACAGGAATCTTTTCCGGGTCCCTCAAGAAGCTAAGAGCTTGCTCGCTGACATATTTGAGCCGGCCCGACTCTCGCACATGGGCAAGATCGACGCCGGTGATAATGGCCGTGGCAATGTTCTTGTTCGAATGCACCATTCCTTCATTGACGACAAAGGCATCGGCACTGATAACACCAGGAATGTCGCGTGTCTTTTCGATGATTTTGTCGTATTCCGTAAAATCTTTGCCATATTTAAGCACCATCAAGTGCGCATTGGCGCCGAGAATCTTCGTGCGTAAATCAGAAGAAAATCCATTCATCACGCTCATCACGACGATCATCCCGGCACATGCTATGGTCACAGCGATGACGGAAATCACAGTGATTAAGGAAACCACATGACTCGAACGCTTGGTCATCAAAAAGCGACGGCCAATAAAACTTTCATAGCCAAAACGAAAATTAGCGCCACCTTCCCCGAATAATAAATAACCAAACGCCCCGCCCAAATTGAGCGAAATAACCAGTAGCGTGGTCGACGTCAACATAAGCGTCACGAAAAAGGCGGCGGACGTCCCGTAGGAAAATACTTCTTCGCTCCAATCGCTCAGCAACAACATAAATGAAGCTAAAACAAAGCTAACCCATGCACTCTCAAAAAATGCCACCCTGAGCGCGAAGGCCGACAACAGCATACCACCCAAGACGCCTGCCAGGAAAACAAAGATAATAATGTTGCGCAACAGCAATTCATTTGACGTATTTGTAGTATAATAATTGGCCACAAAAAGCGCATAAAATAATGATGAAATACCAGTAATGACCACCGTCATACCGATCCAGGAACGAAGGTTGCCTACCGCACGCGGACTGAGCCTTCTATCTGCGTTTGTCTTGGTGAACTGTGCTTCGTAAAGCCATGCTCCGACAAAAGCGATGGGACCGAAAAACACACTAAAAAAGAGCGCCGTCGACACCTTACAATCGCAAGCGACGAGGATTCGCATGGTGGACAAGGAGCAGGCGATCCACAAAAAAATCGCCGCGTTGATTAAGGCGGATTGAAAAAATAGCGCACCGGTGTTCATTTTTTTCGCATCTTGGGAAAGAGGATAACTTCTCTAATAGATGGACTGTCCGTGAGTATCATCGCCAATCGATCAATGCCGATGCCTTCGCCCGCCGCCGGTGGCATGCCCACCTCCAGCGCATGCAAAAAATCCTCATCAAGATCAGGTGCTTCATGATTACCGAATGCTTTTTGTTGGACTTGTTTTAGAAACCGTTCTCGCTGGTCATCGGCATCGGTGAGCTCATTAAACGAGTTGGCGAGCTCCATCTTGGCAACAATTAGTTCAAAACGATCCACCACCGCTCCGTCGCCATCGCGCTTTCTCGCAAGCGGCGACACCGAGACGCTAAAATCGGTAATGAAGGTCGGCTGGACGATCGTCTCTTCAACCTCATGATCGAAAACGCCGTAGAGAATATGCAGAGCCAGACGTCGACGGCGATCCTTATGTGCCACAAAGCCCTGATCGATGGCACGACCAATCTGGACTTTTTGCTCCAAAGAAAGCTCCTTGCTCAAGCGACCGGATAATTTTTCTAAATCATTTTCGCCCAGATCAATTTTACAGAACGGTAAAAATTGCCGCATTTCTTCGAGCGTCAATTCCAAGAGACAGATACTGATCAGTGTTTCATGAGCTATGTGACCCAAGGCTATCTTAATTGCGTCTTCCACCGACTCAATATTCATCGCACTTTGGGTTTTTTTGTCGTCAAAGCCCAAATGCTCTGCCACGAGCTTAGCGATGGGGACTCGGCGAAATGGCTTAGCAAAATCGATTTCCTGCTCTTGATATGTGACCTGGTATTGGCCGTGAACCAAGAAAACCAAATGCCTAAATAATTCTTCGGTCAGGTCCATGAAGTCTAGGTAGGTGGCAAAGGCCTGATAAAATTCGATGGTGGTAAATTCGGGATTATGGCGAGTGCTCACACCTTCGTTACGAAATAGACGCCCAATTTCATAGACACGCTCGATACCACCAATCACCAGGCGCTTTAAATGAAGTTCCGTCGCTATTCTTAACGAAAGATCCTCACCTAATGCGTTATGGTGTGTCATAAAAGGCCTTGCCTCCGCGCCACCCGCCACGTCCATCAGAATAGGCGTTTCCACCTCGACAAAACCACGCTCGTCCAAAAAGCGCTGAATGCCGCGAATGATCTTCGATCTCGTGAGAAAAACCCAACGCGCCTTGTCGTTGACAATGAGATCGACATAGCGCTGACGATGGCGCTGTTCGATATTGCTCAAACCGTGCCATTTGTCGGGTAAAGGTCTTAAGGATTTGGTCAGAATGGTGAAACTCGAAAGGTTGAGCGAAAGCTCCCCGGTCTTGGTCTTCATGGGCGTACCACTAACGCCTACAACGTCACCCACGTCGGAAAGCCTAAATGCCTGAAAATCCACATCGCTCAAAGCGCTCTGTTGCAAAAAAAGCTGGACTTCACCACTGCGATCTTTGATGCGCAAAAACGCGGCCTTTCCCATATTTCGCACTGCCATGATGCGGCCCGCCAAGTGGCATTGGTCTTTAACGCCTTCGAGTTCTTCTTTGCTAAACGGCAAAAACTTCTCGGTGAATTGAGCGATAGTCATGCTCGGCACAAAGCCGTTGCCATAAGGATTTTTGCCCAGGGCCATGAGTTCTCTGCCCTTTTCACGTCGCTCATTCATTATTCGTTCAATCGAAACGCCTTCGGACATCCTAATCTCTCCTAAGCCTTTTAGATTGGTTTAATCACTAGCGTGATGGTGGATAGTGAAGCGATTTCCCCGGCTACCGTTGCAGACGCGGCGAATTTCACTACGCTCTTTTTCTTGGCAATGACCCGGGCCTCCACTATGAGTTGATCGCCCGGTATAACTACTCGTTTGAACTTGGCATCATCGACGCCCGCCAAAAATCCAATTTCTTTTTCCACATTGAAATCCGGCCCGCAGGCCAATATCAAACCCGCCGCCTGCGCCATCGCTTCAAGCTGCAGAACGCCGGGCATAACTGCAATTTTGGGAAAATGGCCGGCGAAAAATGGTTCGTTGCCGCTAACATTTTTTAGCGCCTGAATGTGCTCCGACGTGACTGACAAAATCCGATCGATCAAAAGAAAGGGATAGCGATGAGGAATAATTTTCCTCAAGCCTTCGAAATTAATAATGTTTTCCGCCACGACCTGTTTTCCTTGTCTTCATCAGCTGGCCATATGCACGCAAATAAACCGCATGGGGCACACTAGGATTGCCCGACCATATTTCCCGGGGCCTGATATCGCAATGGACCATAGATTTCCCGCTGATGCGGGCCCCTTCGCCTATCCTTACATGGGGCGCCACACCCACTTGGCCACCCAAGGTGACATTTTTATCGATCCACACAAAACCCGCCAAACCCGACTGGCCCGCCACAATCACGTTCTCACCAATCCGCACGTCATGGCCAATGTGCACCATA
>DASPVU010000163.1:0-3800 GCA_035622215.1 Myxococcota bacterium
GACCAGTTCGCGAGTCTCATCGTCGTTTCCTCCCGTGAAATGCTCGGAGAGCTTCGAAGAGCCCTGTCTCCTAACGTGTTAAAAACCGTGGCCCATGAACTAGCCAAGGATCTTCTGACGCAAAATCTCAAAGACTGGGAAATCGCCGAGAGAATTCGCGATGATCTTGATCTCATTCATCTTTAAAATTTCGGAATAATTTCTTCAAAATACTGGTTTCGCCTTAGGTAATTTTGCGTGTAAGGCGAGAGCTATGAGGAAACTAATACTGTGCGCAGCGGTCTTGATATTTAGCGCACACATCGTTGCTAGTGATTTATTTACATCACTGTTAGCGCCGGGCTATTCTATTCACCTTGGTGAGCAGCAATTTTTGCTCGCCCAATCAAATTTGGAGAAAAGCGCACTCCTAAGCCAATACGCCCTTAATCCTTTTATATTCCCAGACACTTCGCGCATAAAACACATATATCTACAGGGCCTCCCTGAGGATTTTGTCCATGTATACCGATACTTAGTGGATGGCAGTATCGACGCTAAAACCAGCGATGAACTTGATCGTCTAAAGCAGAACGCCGAGCGCTATCAAGTTACTGAGCTGCAAAAGCAACTCGCCGTCATGTCCATAGAAAAGGTGGAAAAGGAGCCGGACTATATCTGGATAAAAACTGCGAAAGTCGTTCGGTTTATACCGGACATGTACTGGGACGATAAGGGTCTTGCGGATTTTGGCGTTAAGTTCGCTAGCGAATACAAGACTGAACCAAAAATCAAGACTGTTAAAATCAAGGACCTTGGTTTCAACAATAATGGCAATAAATTTTTTCTCGTCGTGAACCAAGAAAAACGGCTTTGTTCTAAGTGTGACACGTCTAAGCCCTGGAAAAGGAAGGTAATGTTATTCCACATCACTCCCCCTAATGACGCGATCTGGAAAGAAGAGACGGTAGACATAGCAAATGACAACCTCTCTCGCCTTTTTAAAAACCCCAAAAAAAATAGGCTGTTTAAAGCTGAGCCCATGGGTTTCACCAGGGGAAATCGCCTGATGATCTTGTTGACCTATGACACAACGGAGTAAGGGATAGCAATCTTTATGAGCCTAGGAGCCACCTGAGGACATCAGGCATGGCTTTAGAGCGTCGCTTGAGCACACGCAAAAGCAGTGCGGATAGAAGTAAGCCCACAACCAGGCTCCCATAAATCAATAGATATTGATCAACAGACAGCGGATTAAGATATCTCTTAACTAATTGGATCAGCGCAATGTGGCAAATATAAACGAATAGCGACGCCTGACCTAAGGGAATAATAATACGCCAAAAGGCCAGAGCTTCGCTCAAATCCGCCATAGAGCACGCGAGGATAACGATGCCGAAAGACCAGATGATGAAGGGGATGGTTGGCGGATAAAATAATTCCGCATAGCCTTCTCGCTCGAAGCTGGGCGCGGGAAAGACATACATGAGCCATGCGCCCAAAATGACCAAGAAGCCAGCAAAAACCAAGAATTTCACTTCTGCAAAGCTCGCTCGCCCAGAAGGTAGCCAGCGTAGTTTCGCTAAGATGACGCCAAATATTAGATAAGCAAGCCAGGGAAAAACAGGGAACCAGCCGTCGACGAACCACATGCTTAGGATCCGTCGACCAAGCCCGAAAGATAGCTCAATGGGCTCACCTATGGTCAGTGCTAATGGCTCGGCTGAATACCCGGAGATCTTTTGTAACGCAGCTGCCACCAGAGCCAAAATGAAGACCAAGACAACATCGATCTTTTGGCTCTGCTTGGTGGCCAAAAACGCAAATGGCAAGCCCAAACCGATGACATAGAGCACATCCATCGAAACGAAGGGGATCTCGCCAAAGATGGCGCTATCGATAAAAGCACCGCATAGTATGAGAAAGGCGCCCCGCTTTAGGAAATAGCTGAGCTTTGCCGATTCGTGGTGTCCTTGCACCGAATATGCCACCATCATGCCCGCAAGCGTAACAAACAGCGGCGCGGCCATAGACGAATAGTAGCGAAACCACAGCGCGTGAGGGCTAGGCAATAATGACCCAAGATTTGCGCCAATCATGATGATAATAGCGACAGTGCGAACAATATCGATGCCAATATCACGCTTCATCGCGAGCCTAGAGCGGGTGCCGTCTCTTCATTCTAGTCGCGCTTCTCTTCCGCTTCAAAAAAACCACCAAATCTTCCCAGGATGTCGTCCTCGCCTTCTCCGAATGACATCCACGCACTGACAAGAATGTCATCCCCGAGGATCCACGAAGAGATAGTTCGCTGGAGCCTCGGATCAAGTCCGAGGATGTCATTTGGCGGTTCTTTGTGCGCGATGACTATCCATGATGTGGCGTATTGCTTCGGGAGAAAGTGCATTTGAGCCGAACTGGGACAGGGCGGCTTTTAATGTGGGCAGGGCTTCGGGGTAATGCGCGGCCCAGCGGTCGAGTGCTTGCTCATCCCTTAACATGGAATGCTTGTCTGTGAGCATGGTGCCTATGAAAGCGACTTCCCTGTCTATCTGGCGCGTGGCATCGGAAGGCGCCGCTTTCGCCCGCGGGTCAACTAATCTGTCACTGGGCAGAGCCCTGTCAACGGCTTTAGCTAAGTGCTGACCGACTACCAACAGCGCGGCGAAAAAAATGCCGACTTGCCTGGGGGTCGGCCGCCAAATTTCTGGGATGTAGCCGAGTGGATTGAGATATCGCTCCAGTCTTTCCCACTGCCGGCCAAAAAATGATTTGGGCAGTGGGGGGCGAGTGGCATCCAAGGCAAAATAAGCATCACTGCCGTAGACAACATGCTCTAGCGGCTGGCGCTGGCCAAGCAGAGGGCCGATTCTTTTTATCACCTCTCTTAGATGTTGCGACAGCTCATCTAGGTGGTCCTGGATTAATGCGAGAAGATCTATGGCGCGCTCAAACCCTTTTACCGGTTCTTCCATCGAGACATTCACATTTTCTATATTAGAGAGACATGGCACAAGTTGCGTTTTTATTGCATGAAGCTGCATTACGCCGTTAGATTGAACATGGCCGACGTGATGAGAGATGGCAAATGCCAATTGGGCCATCTCGCTATCGATCTCCTCTCGAACAGCGCTCGCCCATGGGTAGAGATAGAACTCAATTCGATCCAACCTTTCGGCGTAGTCTGAAGCTGCGGCTTCGGTATACATGCGGTACGTGACTTGCCCTGCTTTCGTTATCCGCGCTTTCATCTCTCCGACAAGATCGAGTAACGGAAATAGCAAGGTCATACCGAGCAAAGCATCCACCGACGACGCCCGGACAAAGATTCCTAAGGCAGTTTCGAATCTTGCGGCCTCGACGCCACAGAGCGGTGATACCGTCCATCGATACGGAACACCCTGGTCGGAAGCAGCGAGCGTTACGGAAAAACCAGCGGTAATTAGGGCCAAGGCAACGACTACAGGGCGGACACGCAAGTATTTCATACGACGTCTAATGATGCCTCATTTCATAAAGAGGCGATGGAAAAGATTGGAAAACAGGCCCAACGTACCCGCAATAAACGGGCTAAATAGGCTCGGAATTAGCCTAGTCCCCGCGCTCACAGTGGTATTGCCCACCTCTATTTCTGCCATCATTCCCTGATCTTCGTGCCCTAAAATGTGACAGTGATAGACAAAAATCCCCTCCGTCGTCGGTTCGCGAAAATCCATCCTTACTTTGACGCTGGGATATGCTTCGAAGCCATCCCAGGCAGGAACGATGATGTCGTCCATGAGCCGTTGCGCTGACCGATTGATGGCCACGCCATTGCGTTC
>DASPVU010000164.1:0-3073 GCA_035622215.1 Myxococcota bacterium
CTCGAAAACATCGGTATATTGCTGGTTTTTTGTATGACGCATGATCAAGCTATAGACGATGGCATCGTTTAGGCTGCCAATACCGATTTGTAAGCAACCATCGTCTTTGATCAAAGAGCTCACATAAAGGCCGATCATGAATTCTTGATCGGTCACCATGACTTTAGGGAGAGAAAACAAGTGCCGGTGGCTGTGTTGATTTTCTAGGATGGCATCGACTTGAGCAGCTTCAATTTCTACTTCAGAACCAAACATGTAGGGCAAGTTATGGTTGATCTCCCCCACCACCATGATGCCCTTCATTTTTTGCAACAGATCGTTGATGAGATCGGCGTTGCAGCTCATGCTTAGGCGCCTTCGGTCGGTCGCGCGCTCTGCCAGCACCATGGCCACGACGTTGATGCCATATTGCAGGCCATCTCTCACCACATGGGTGTAGTTGCTGCAAATGAAGTTCTGCTGCGCCTTGGCATTATGAAGATAAGCGGCCGCGGTAAAAAAGAACTCGATGACGCGAACATTCGAGGGCAGCGCGCAAGCTCGACGATCGAGCTCAAACTGCAGATCTTCGTAGTCGCCAAACACGCGGGCAAGATAGGGGCCCAATAATCGCTGGCCCAGATCGTTTTTAATCTTCGGTCTAAGGAGCGTGAGTCCGGTAATGATGGTTAGGTGAAGGCGAGGGTCATTCTTTGCGCGCCGATAGAGAGCGTTTAATATTTGCACCGGCTTGCCGAGCCCAAGCTGCGTGGCCAAAACCACCCGCTTACCAACACGATTCAGTATTTCGTCGACCACCTGCTCAGCTTCAGACACTCTCATCACAGAGCCTTCTTGTTCTGAAAATAGGCGGCCTTTTTGAAGCGTTCACCATGATCGGCCTGAAGTCTATCTAAGATCTTGGCTGAATCTCTAATGCCAACGGTATCAATGTACTTGAACGGGCCACCGAGCAGTGGTGGAAAACCCACGCCGAACACTGCTCCCGCATCGCCATCGTCGGCACTTTCAATCACGCCTTCTGATAGGCAATGGGCAGCTTCGTTGATCATGCGCCACAACATGCGATTTGACAGAGCTTGAAGATCGCTTGGGCTTTTGGCCTGGCCTGCCTTAACGAGGCCGCGCCATGCAGGATTTTCCTGTTTGCCGTGAGTATTGTAAAGATAAAACCCACGCTCGCGCTTACGACCGAGAAAGCCCTTTTCCACCATTTTTTCGCATAGGGAGAGATCGGCTGCGATCAAGCGACTGCCAAAATGGTCATAGAGATTCTTGCTGACGTGCAGCCCCACATCCAGGCCAACCTCGTCCATCACTCTGATGGGCCCCATGGGGAAGCCGATTTTTCTCATTGAGCGATCGAGATCTTGCGGCCTGTTTCCTTCGAGAAGCAGGATGCTTGCCTCATCAAACAATGCGGCGATGATGCGCGTGGTATAAAAGCCTGGCTCATCCTTCACCACGATGATGGTTTTTTTCTGCCGCAGGCCCACATCGCAGGCCTTAAAAAGCGTGGAGGTACTGGTGTCCTTGGCCTTGACCACTTCAAGCAAGGGCATTTTCTCCACCGGCGAGAAATAGTGCATGCCAACGATGCGCTCCTTCATCGAGCTCTGTGCCGCAATCTCTCGGATGGCGAGGCTTGAAGTGTTGGTGGCAAAAATGGCATCGGGTTTTAACTGGGGCTCAAGATCTTTTAGTAGCTGTTGTTTGGCTACGAGATCTTCCACAATAGCCTCGATCACCAAATCGCTGCGCTTAAATTGCGCATGGTCGATACCGATGGATAATTTTGCTTCGGCGCGACTTTTGTGGTTTTCGGAAATTCGCCCTTTTTTCACGAGCTTTTCTAGAAGCTGGCTAATATTGCTCTGTGCTCGGGTCAAAGCAGTTTCGTCGTTATCGCTAAGATGAACCGGAAGGTCGGCTAAAAGCGTGACATAGGCGATGCCGGAGCCCATCAGGCCGCTACCTACTATTCCGATATTTTCCACAGGATGCCCGACCTGCTTGTAAGGATTTTTTTGCCGCTCTTTTTGCAGAAAAAATAGACGCATGAGATTCTTGGCCACGCGGCCCTGTGACAAGGCAGCAAAATTATGAGCGTCTTGTTTGAGTCCTCGAGAAAAGCCGCCCATTATCCCTGCCCGAAGCCCGCGGAGGATGGCGGCAGGTGCTGGATATAAATCAAAGCTAGTTTTTCGCACGCGATTTTTTGCCACGTAAAGCACTAAAAGATCCCAAGGACGGAGCTTGATTTCATGCGCTGGCTTCTTGCCTTCTGTGCTCTTCGCAAAGGCGATGGCGGATGGGAGTAACTCGTCGCGCGAATTTACCACAGCGTCCAACAAACCTAAGTGGCGCGCCAATTTCGCCTGGATGCGCTTGCCGGTGAGAAGAAGGGGAAGCGACGCCTTAAG
Organism: Myxococcota bacterium; assembly: GCA_035622215.1. Classification (GTDB taxonomy): domain Bacteria; phylum Myxococcota; class UBA727; order UBA727; family JABDBI01. The sequence goes on from DASPVU010000164.1 coordinate 2,424, forward strand.
CCCTATGCGTCGAGGCAGGCGCTGATTGCCACCCGCTGCGGGTAATAGACCAAGCAAAACTTCGGGAAAACCAAAAACCGTCGTAAGCTCCAAAGATGCCATGCGAAACTGGCAAGCAAGCGCAAGCTCGAAGCCTCCGCCAAGGCAGACACCGTTAATCGCCGCAACATAGGGTTTTTTCGATCGCGCAATATCGTCAAACAGCGCCTGGGCATCTTGTATGGTTTTCTCTGCTTGGGGTGCGGAGGAAATATTAGCCAATTCGTGAATGTCGGCGCCCGCAATAAAATTATCCTGTTTTTTTGAGATAATAACGGTGGCTTTGATGCTTTTGTCTTTAAGGATTTGTCGATGAAACTCGTTGAGCTCGAAAAAGGCAGCCTTGCTGAGGACGTTGACCGGCCGATCTGGCGTATCAAAGCTCAGCACCGCGATCTCGTCAACTCTTTCCAGAGTAAATGCGTTGGTCATGAGATTTCTCGCTCGAGCAAAATCGCCGATCCAAGGCCAGAAGCCGCGCAGCCGGTGACCACGGCCAAACGGCCATTTTCCTGGATGAGTCGCTGGGCCGCTGTCATGATGAGGCGCGCGCCGGTTGCGCCGAAGGGATGCCCAAGGGACAAAGAGCCGCCCCAGGTATTGACACGGTC
>DASPVU010000165.1:0-4580 GCA_035622215.1 Myxococcota bacterium
ATCTTACAGGGGTCTCGACCAAAGCGAGACTCGAGTCCATCTTTGGTAAGAGAATCTAAGATAAAAAATGACCGAGATATCAGTGACTTAGATGAGGCCAGCTTTTTCGATGAAGAGGATAGTTGGCTTTAGTTGGTAAACGCTTGCCCTAGCAGCCACCGCGCCATTTTCAGGGCATTGCCAGATCGTATGCCGGTGTTTACAATTTCTTCAGTTTGATTTTGGCGTGAATGTCCTTGAATGGTTTATCGCCGTGCTTCACTAAGTGGTTGAGCAAAAGGTTAAGGGGGCAGGGTCGAAATGGCCTAATTTTTTCGGCTCCTAGACCAAGTGTTTTTAAAAGCAAGGTGTAAGATTAAGTCTCGATAGCATTCTCGTAAGGGTATTGGTGGAAATTATCATGGGTCAAGGGTCGAAGAAAAACTCGCAAGGCAAGGGCGGTCATCTAGAAGGGAAGGTCGAGCCAAAAAGCGTAAGCAAAAAACCGGCTCATAAAAGTCCCGAAAAAGGAAAATCCTCGGCGGCTAAAGCCAAGACCAAGCCTGAGAGCAAAGAGAAAGCGGCTGTAGCTAAATCAGTTTTAGAAAAAAAAGAAATAAAAAAGCTCATTCAGAAGGGCAAAGAACGGGGAGCCATTAGTTTTGATGAGCTGAACGAAGGGCTTGGGCCAGAGATTAACAGTCTCGAAGAGATTGAAAATGTTATCGCAGTATTAGCCGAAGCCGATATCGAGGTCATCGACGAGTCTCCCAAGGGCTTTCCCGATATCATGCCCCGTGAGACGGACGAAGAATACGAGGATGAAGCCGGTGCGGTTGAGGACGACGGAGAATTTGCCGAGTTTGCCAAGGGCAATGATCCTGTACGTCTTTATCTGAGTCGGATGGGCTCAGTTAATTTGCTGACCCGAGACGGCGAGGTAGATATCGCCAAGAGAATTGAGCAGGGTGAAATGGAGGTGCTCGATTCTGTGCTCGGAACATCGATTTGTTTATCGGAAATTCTTGAGCTCGGTGACCGTCTGAAAAAAGGTAAAATTCGAGTCAAGGAAATTGTTAAAGAGAATGAGCCCGGAGAAGATGGGCAGACCATAGAATTCGATGAGCCCAAAGTTACCGAGCGGGCCTTACGTATTATGGGAGAGCTCAAAAGCTTGCGCGACCGCTACGAAGAGCAAAAAGAAAAGGTTCTGAAGGCGAAAGAAAGGGAGAAGTCCGGAAAACTCATGGAACACGAAGAACGATTGTTCGAAATTCGTTCTGAGATTGTCATGCAGTTGCGCGATTTGAAAATCAATAAGCGGCAAATTGATCGGATTGTCCAACGTATCAAGGTGCTCGTGCGCAGGATCAATAAGGCTGAGTTTGAACTTGCCAATATTGAACGACTCGCCAAGGTTTCCTGTCATCAAGTTCTGAAGGAGCTTCGTGACGCAAGAGATTCCAATGAACAAATGCTCTTGCTGTCCAAGAAATGGCACCAGCCCGCTGATGTATTGCAAGAATGGTATCGCACCATCGTTATGGCCATCCATCGCGTAAAGCGAGTGCAAGAAGAAGCTCAGGTCGATGTCGAGACACTCCGAGAGACGTATAAAAATATCTCTCGTGGTGAGCGCAAGGCTAATCGGGGCAAGGAGCAGTTGGTGGAAGCCAACCTCCGCTTGGTGGTGTCTATTGCCAAGAAATATACCAATCGAGGCTTACAATTTCTCGATCTCATCCAAGAAGGTAATATCGGCTTGATGAAGGCCGTCGACAAATTTGAGTATAAACGCGGCTATAAGTTTTCTACCTATGCCACGTGGTGGATTAGACAGGCTATTACTAGAGCTATCGCCGACCAGGCTCGTACGATTCGTATCCCCGTTCACATGATCGAGACGATCAACAAGTTGATTCGCACCAGTCGATATTTGGTGCAGGAGTTGGGGAGAGAACCTACGCCAGAGGAAATCGCCGAAAAAATGGAGCTCGCAGAAGACAAGGTGCGCAAGGTGCTCAAAATCGCCAAAGAACCAATTTCTTTGGAGACTCCGATTGGTGACGACGAAGAAAGCGGATCGGCGCTTGGCGATTTTATCGAAGATAAGACAGCGACCAACCCATCGAATGCCGTTATGCAAATGAATTTAGGTGAGCAAACGAGAAAGGTGCTGGCAACACTGACTCCGCGTGAAGAAAAAGTGTTGCGCATGCGGTTCGGTATTGGTGAGCGCTCGGATCACACCCTGGAAGAAGTAGGCCAAGATTTTGAAGTAACTCGTGAAAGAATTAGGCAGATAGAAGCTAAGGCGCTACGAAAGCTTAGGCATCCATCCCGTGCGAAAAAGCTGTTCGCCTTTACCGATCCGGGTAGGCCAACCACCCGAAGCACCTCTTCTTAAGCGCTAAATCGGCTGATGCTCCCTTGCTTGATTTTTGTGATGCCATAAGAAAAATCTTGCAAATCAACCATGGGCCCGTAGCTCAGCGGTAGAGCATTCGGCTCATAACCGACAGCGCGCTGGTTCGAATCCGGCCGGGCCCACCAATCTTTGGGATGCGAAAAATGCGCTCAAAGAATCTCCTTTCGGGATGGGCTGTATGGATACCAAAGAGCAATTGACCATCTTGTCGGAGATATGCCGACAAGATTTGAAAATTATTAGTAATCGAGAAAAGCTCAGTAGATTAAATCGCGACAGTAATCTTGCGAAAGAAGCGGCAGTTGTTCTTAAAGAAACCATAGATAGTCTTTCTCAAAAAAAAGCGGAACTATTAAAAAGGCGGCGCGCGCTTGACGATAAGCTGCAACTTGAGCGCGGCAACTTGCGGAAATGGGAGTTACGCGCGGAAAAAATTAAGGGCGAGCGGGAATATACCGCGCTGATGAGTGAAATCGGCTCGCAGAAGCGCACCATTACCGGCATTGAGACGGAAATGAACGAAGTTACCGATGAATTAAAGGCGAGCGATGAGAAACTAAAAGTAGCCAGCGGTGCCCACGACGAGAAAACTACCAGTGCGTCATTGGCGCTCGCATCAGTGAAAGAAGTATTGGATATAGAAGAGCAGGAATTGCAGCAGAAGGAAGCGGTGCGAGCCAAGTTGTTGGAGAAAATTCCCGCGGCGCTGCGAATGAAATACGAAAGAATTTATGAAAAGCGGGCAAATCAGGGTATTGCTTTGCTGCGCGAAGGTGTTTGCCAAGCCTGCATGAGAAAACTTCCTCCCGAGCTATTTAATCGAGTGTGCAAGGGAGAAGTAATTGAACAATGTCCATCATGCCAAAGGTTGATGGTGGCTGATCTTATTCAGACGGCCTAGGTTGGAGGAGCTGTGCCATATCGAGAAGTTGATCCAGAAATATTTCAGCTCATAGCCTTAGAAAGGGATCGTCAACAACAATCATTGTCACTCATCGCAAGCGAAAATATCGTATCCAAATCGGTGCTTTTGGCGGTAGGAAGCGAGCTTACCAATAAATATGCTGAAGGCTATCCCGGCAGGCGCTACTACGGGGGCTGCGAATTCCATGATCAGGTGGAAAATCTTGCCATCGAGCGCGCAAAGAAAATATTTGGCGTCGACCACGCTAACGTTCAGCCCCATTGTGGCTCCAACGCAAATATTGCTGCGATGTATTCTCTGGCCAAAACTGGCGATACCATTTTGGCCATGAGTTTGGACCAAGGTGGGCATTTAACTCATGGCAGTCCGGTCAATTTTTCTGGCAGGTTCTTTAAGGTGGTTTCCTATGGTGTGACCAGAGAGCAAGAGACGATCGACTACGACACCGTTTCAGAGCTTGCGCTGCACCATGAACCAAAAATCATCATCGCTGGCGCTTCTGCTTACAGTCGAACGCTTGATTTCGCTCAATTTAGCAAGATCGCGAAGAGTTGCGGCGCGTATTTGCTGGTTGATATGGCTCATATTGCAGGTTTGATCGCAGCCTCGGTTCATCCATCTCCTGCGCCCTACGCTGACATTATCACGACGACAACTCACAAGACGTTACGTGGCCCGCGTGGTGGCATGATCTTATGCAAAGACGAATTTAAGAAAAGCGTTGATTCCTGGGTATTTCCAGGTTTTCAGGGCGGTCCTTTAATGCACGAGATTGCCGGCAAGGCGGTGTGTTTTAAGGAAGCAATGGAGCCCGACTTTGTAGTCTACCAAGCCAATGTGATCAAAAACGCCAGGCGATTGGCCATGCGTTTAAAGGACAACGGGCTACGTCTGGTGTCCGGCGGTACTGATAATCATCTATTGCTAGTGGATCTCTCAAGCGTTGGTCTTACCGGTAAGGAGGCAGAAACGTCCTTGGGAGACATCGGGATCGTGGCCAATAAGAACAAGATTCCTTTTGATGAAAAGCCCGCTACCATTACCAGTGGCATCAGACTTGGCACGCCCTCTATTACGACCCGAGGCATGGGCGAAGACGAGATGGATCAAATAGGCGACATCATCGCCATGTGTCTCAAAGGTGTGGGCCATAAAAGCGTGTTGAGGGAAAAGATTCTTCAATTAGCGCGAAAATTTGTCGCTTGATGGATAAGAGATGGCTCACGCGGGCAAAAGAATTTTCTCGGT
>DASPVU010000166.1:0-10952 GCA_035622215.1 Myxococcota bacterium
CAAAATATACATAAATGGCAGGCTAGGCTTGCTACTCCTTTGGTAAAGTACTGCGCGGCGGAAAACGCGGTGCGATTTGCTCGCATGAATATGCAGATTCTCGGTGGCGTTGGTTACATGACGGAATATCAGGCAGAAAGACTCATGCGCGATTCATTGATTATGCCGATATACGAGGGAACAAGTCAGATCCAGGCTCTAATGGTGCTCAAGGATCACTTGCAGCATGCCATGCGAAATCCGGCTCAGTTTTTTTCTAAGCTGGCATCGGCCAAAGTGCAGACCTTGAGCGCCAAACTTCCCGAAGAGCGCGCATTGGCTCGCCTCAAATCTCTCTACTATTCCGCGGTGCAAACCATTCTTACTCGCATGGTGGTAGACAAATTTGGCGGCCTTAAGGATAAGCCCTTGCTAGATTGGAAAGCCGCTTTTCTAAAAACCTGGGACCCGAGGTCGGATTTTTCCTTTGGGCTGTTACATGCGGAACGCTTTACCATTATTACGGCGCGATTGTGGATGGCTCGGGTGCTGGTTAAGCAAGCTCTCAGGCTCGATGATGAAGACCAGAAAAAAGCGCGCTTGAATCTCGCCAGCCGTTTCATGGAGCGTGCAGAGCCGAAAATGCGCGGGATTCTCTACGAGATTGAAGCAAGTAAGTCATCCATTTTTCGCACCGCATTACAAAAGTCGAAGGAAGAAAAAAAAGTTCTCCTGCCATCTTTAGAACACCAGGCTGCGGAGTAGGCCTAAGCACAACTCGGCAAAAGGAGAGGTTAAATCGGGAGAAATGACAGATCGCGAAATATTTCCAATTGAGCGCTCGTTCAACACAAGGCTCCATGAATCCAACACAAAATAGAGGTGAAAAAGTATGGCTCAGACTTCGCGCCTAGCTAGTTGTGATGCCAAGTTTTTTCTTGAAACCCCATTTGAACAAGAGGTTATGCCTCACATACATACGCTTTTTGGTGCAGCGTTAAGACTGACTCGCTCGGCGAGCGAAGCTGAGGATTTGGTTCAGGAAACTTATCTCAAGGCCTTTCGTTCCTTTTCCCAATTCGAAGTAGGTACCAATTGCAAAGCCTGGCTTTTTCGCATTCTTACCAACACCTTTATCAATAAATACCGTCGGAAAGTTAAAGAACGTGAGATTTTGGACAACGAGTTTCGAGGCATGAATGCCAATGACGGTGATACCGCTGAGCATTTCGGCAAAGGCCACACGCCAGAGAGCGACCTTGCGGATCGTTTTCTTTCCGACGAAGTGCTGAGAGCGCTGGAGAAGGTGCCGATCGATTTTCGCCTAGTGGTGGTTCTTAGCGATATTTACGGCTTCTCATATAAAGAAATAGCGAAGAGAGTGGATATTCCTATTGGTACGGTGATGAGCCGTTTGTTTCGCGGTCGTCGTCTCCTGCAGGATCAGCTGTTTGACTACGCAGTCAAGGAAGGCGTGATTAAGATGCCGGATTATATTTATGGCGACGGCCCCAGAGATCTTGAGACTTATCGCAGACTCTCGCCACAGGTTTCCCAAGCAGTAGCGTGATTTTTTATGGCGGCCTTAAAGATAGGATTATCGGGCTCACATGGCTTTATCGGTAGTTCGCTCAGCCAGACGTTAAAGGCGGCGGGTTACGTGGTAGTGCCGATGGTGCGTGTAAAAGGCTCCCGCGGCATCCTTTACGACTACAAGAGGAAATATGTCGACGAGAGCACGCTATCCGAGTGTTTTGCGGTCATTCATTTGGCTGGCAAGAATATTATGTCGTCGCCTTGGACGAAAAGTGTCCGACAAGAAATTTATGACAGCCGGGTGAAATCCACCAGGTTTTTGGCCCATAGCCTGTCGCGCCTGGATCAGGGACCGAAAATTTTTATGCATGCATCGGCGGTGGGAATCTATGGCGATCAATGGGATCTTAAACTCGACGAGGCTTCTCATGCAGGCAAGGGATTTTTATCTAGGTTGTGCGTAGATTGGGAGCGAGGCAGTCTCTTTGCCAAGAGCATGGGTTTGCGCGTGGTTAACATGCGCTTTGGCAACGTGCTTGGAAAGGGCGGGGGGATGCTTAAATATCTAGCGCCCATATTTCGCTTGGGGCTTGGTGGGCGATTCGGTTCTGGCGAACAGTTTTTGTCCTACGTGACGCGAGATGAGCTCGCACGGCAGATTCTCTTTGTGCTGAAAAACAACGATATCTCTGGCCCGGTTAATATGGTGGCGGCCGAGCCCACCACCAATGCCGAGTTTACCAAGGCTCTAGCGGAAGCCTTGCATCAGCGGGCCCTCCTTCCCGTGCCATCATTTCTCCTAAAGCTATTAGGCGAACAAGGAAAAATGCTATTAGCCTCTACCCGAGTCTACCCAAAAGTTCTACTCGACCATCACTTCCCGTTCGCCAAAGACCACGGCATTACCCACGCGCTGCAAAAAATTTTTGCATGATTCCCGGTTCTCTCGTCGACACTTTTCACGATTCTTGATCCTATTCATACTTCTTTGGGTATTGTCAGCGTTAGGAATTATGTCTAACCAGCTGGCGAAATGTCGTCGCGAAACTGAAAAGGTTGGCGCATTATGAAAATATCTTCAATCGCTTGTTTTCTGGGAATTTTACTTGTTCGTTCGATGATGGCTATGGATGCCGAAGATATACCGATTTCCTTCGACAATACCATTTTGCAGCTCGTGAACGACATAAACCCGGTCATGAGTAGCCCCAGAAAGGAGCGCGCGAAGAAGATCGAGCAGATTATCAAGAGCTCATTCTTTTACTCTTTCCTTCAGAAAACTGATCCGAAACAAGACACCAGAGCGACAAAGACTCTGAAAGCAATTTTTCTAGACGTGGTCAGATATGTGAGAAACCATCCCGATGACGAGCAGCACATCGTCAATATCCTCGTTACGTCCATTAGAATCCTCGAGAAAGAGGAAGCCTGGCAAGCCACAGATCCTACGTTTTTTTGTTTAACACTTTATCTTGAGCATGAAAAAATGTATGGGAATATGGCCATTACACCCATCCTTACATTTATTGACGCGGTGTTTTCTGCCGGAGTTATGTCTAAAGAATCCCAAAAATTCATGCATGAAGTAACTTATAAAAATCAGTTTATTCCCATAGCAAACCTGGTTTTGAAAGCAAAAGGCAAACCTTTAGATGAACACGCAGAAAATGAAATCGCGAGGATAGGCTCCCTATTTTTTACCGATGCCGTTTATTGGTCTTATCAATTGATGAGCAAAGGATTTTACAATTATTTTCCGCTTAACCTAACCAGGCCAATGAAAGGCATGAAACAATTCAGACAAGTTGTGATTAATGCGAAATATTTTCTTATGCAAGCTTTAGAAGATTTGCACATCTATTCCGTCGAACAAGCAAAGCAAAAAAGCTCTACTTCTAAGAGCGATACGGCAAAAGACGTTATAAAGGTTATTGAGAAAAAGGCCATGATTGATGATAGGACCTTTACTCTCTCCTTCGCCGTAGTGGAAGAAGAGGAGAAGATCACTATTAAAGCTATTGTTTTGGAACCCGCATCAGCGGCTCAGAACGGTAGCAATACTGCGATTGCGACCAAAGATGTGTATTTTTTTGTCGAGGAGCTTCAGGGAGAAGACCCGACCCAAAAACCGAATCCCGGAATACAACTTTCAAAAAGACCACTCTATAAATTCGAACATATTCCCGGCACCAATTATATCCGTCTACAGGAAGCCTCTGTATATGTGCATGGCGCAATCTTAGATGCCATAAAAGAAATTGAAGATGACCAACCGACGAAAAAGAGACCTGAATTCTCTGTTGAAGTTAGCGTCCATACGGCTATTAGGCATCAACAGGAACTCATGCTCGTGGAAATTATCAGACAAGTCGGAAGCATGCTCAGTAGCCGAGCTCTTTGGGGAGAAATCCAAACTTTTTTGAAGACGATCAAACAACCCAAAGCTGGCTATTTGTCAGTCGAGGCTAATTTTCTGGCATATCGCAACAGACTGGAAGATATTCTCAACGCCGTTTACGTCTTGGTTACGAACGAGTACCTGGCCAGTTGGTACAAGGTTCTATTAATAAAACCGATTATTTTAGATCCTTCTCTAAATACTAAAGTCTCGCCCGAGATGAAACAGTTAAAAGATCGCATGGATGAGGTCTTAAGCCGGATCGACGACCCGTTTAAATTTTTACGAAAATCGATGATGACATGTGGATTTGACGGGAACCCGGAAGGTCTTGCATCCCCGACTCTAACCACAACTTCCACATCCACAGTAACCGAGAAAGCCAAATCAGCCGGCACTGAAACCACTACAACCATCTCATCGGATTCAGATACGACCTCTGCCGCAAGCATAACAGCAGCTTCCGACACACGGACTAAAACCACGACGCCTAACCTGAAAGCCAGCCTTAAAAAAGTGAGCAAGCCATATCCATTGAAGCCACAACTGAGTGAAATTCTTGTTTTTAGCGAAGAGGACGATGAGGAATAGTGAGACGTCTACATTGGAATTTTGCTATCTATAAAACTTAAAAGAAAGGATGGGAATTATTATGCCACATTTTACCCTACGAATCGTCGGCCTTATATTATTCGCCCACCATTTGTTAGCATCTGAGATATCAGATGATGCCGCCAAGCGCTTAGGACAAATGGCGAAAGAGACCATATCAGCGCTGGCCCTAGGTTATAAAGAATGCTGCAATCCTAATATTGATCAGACCCAGGCGCTCAGTATCACTTGGGTAACGAATAGTAGCCCAAAATCGGTCAGAAGAATTAAAAATGGCGCATTTGCAGGGCTCATAGGGCGCGCTCATTCTCGAGCAAGCGCTAAAGAACTGAGTGACGTGCTCGATTTTGCAACGTGGCTCTTTATTTACGACGATAACGTTGAGAAGAAAGACAACCGAAAAGAGATCGAAACCTGCCATGTGCAAACAATGGCAATCGTTGATGGTTCCCCCATAGATGAAATTGATGACACACTTTCTCTAGGATTCCGCAATATCATCGAGAGAATTCATCGAAATCCTCATGCCAGTCAGCTTTGGAAAGCTCGATTCAGACGGGATATTGAAGATTACTGCAAGGCCACGCTCTGGGAACTGGAAAACCGAAAACAAAACCAAGTCCCCTCTCTTCGGGAATATCGAGAAAATCGACCGAATACCAGTGGCACGAAAATAATGTTTGATTTTATAGAGCTTATTGAGGGAATTACCATTCCTCAAGAAATATTTGATAGCGAATATTTCAAGCGAATAAGATTATTAGGGGCAAATCTGGTTAACTGGGAAAATGACATCCTCTCAGCCCCGAAAGAATTTTCGGAAAATCAAAATCATAATCTTGTTTTTGTGCATAAAACGGCTAGCGATCTCAGCGACCAAGAAGCATTCCAGCAAGCATCCCAGGATTTGTCGAATGATTTTGAAGCATTTATGAGGCTATCGCGAGAAATTCCAGCTTCCTTTGGAGCTCACATAACGGTGGTAGAGAAATATATTAAAGGAATCATTGAGTGGGCTGCCGCGCATCACTTTTGGGCTATCACCTCTCGTCGCTATACCAGTTATTGGTAATGGAGATACGCAATAATAGATTAAATCCGTTATGCACGGTGGTTCATGCTGCTCTTGATCGTGCCGAAAAGAAAAGTGCCTAAAATCATGGCGATCATGACCAGGTGTTTTTTGCTATCTATGCAGCACGATGCCGCATTGTCGTAAGAGTTCTTTGTTTTGGATTTCGATGATCTGGTTTAGGGCTTTTTGTCCCAGGTCGTAGATTTGATCGATGTGGTTTTTGGTCATGGGTTTTTGTTCAGCTGTGCACTGAAATTCGATGATTTGTCCATTGGTGGAGCCGACGAGATTGCAATCGGTTTCTGCGGCAACGTCTTCGTCATAGGTGAGATCGAGCAAGACTTCGCCCTTCCTAATACCCAGCGAAACAGCGGCGATGGGACGGATGATGATATCTTCCATCGTCGCCATTTTAATTTGTCCGGTTTTGAGCAGTGATGCCACGTGGGCGGCAGTTGCCACATAGGCTGCGGTTATAGCGGCACAACGGGTGCCCGCATCGGCCTGAATCACGTCGCAATCTACCAAGAGCGTGCGTTGTCCTAAGCCGTCGAGATTGATTGCCTGGCGGATCGAGCGTCCGATCAGGCGAGAAATTTCCACCGAGCGACCATCGTTTTTCAGTTTAGCGATCGGGCGGGGTTTTCGGAGGTTTGTGGCCCCTGGCAACATATTGTATTCAGCCGACAGCCAGCCTCCCACTTCGTATCGATGATGGGGCACGCGGTTTTCACTGGTAACCAAAGCCAGGATTTTGGTATCCCCCGCAGTAATCATTACCGACCCTTCATGGTGTTTTAGATAGCCAATTTCTAATTTTATTGGTCGCAAGTCAGAGTTTTTTCGGCCATCAGCGCGCATATTATTACCTCAAATTTAATAGGTTGCCTGGCTTATGGCTGGTTTGTTTGGCATTGGCGAGCGGGATTCCGGCAAAAAGCTCACTGTTCAAGCCGGTTTTTCTCCGATAGGGGGTGATACCGGCTTATTTTGGGAGATCTTAAAATGTACATGGTTATACGGCTACTAACTGCTCTGTTGCTGGCGCTTTTTTTGGCCAATTGTTCTTCCGTGACCAAGCAATCGAAGAAGCAGACCATCATGGATGTTTCCCAGGAAGCGGAGATTGAAGGAACGGGAACGAGTTCGGCAGATATTCGCTCAATGGCTGAAAGGATGGCGCGAGAAATCGCCGGAATTGAATGGCCGAAAGAGAGCTTACGGATACGGGTAGCGCTTACCCAACTCGATAATCAAACCAGATTTCCTCTCAATCCGAACATCATTAAAGACCGATTACTGACGGACTTGGTGAAGTTTTCCAAGGGAAGCAAGGTGCAATATACGGAAAACCCTATGGGTGCGGATTATTTGCTGTCGGCGCGTATAACTGCCCTTCACAAAGGCTCGTCTGAAGGTGTCAACGACTATTTACAATACAATTTTAGGTTGACCGATAAGGCGGATACGGTGATATGGATTGAGTCTTTCGAGACAAAGAAGGTAGGCCAAGTAGGCGTGATGTATCGTTAATTTAGTGTGGAGAACTCGATGAAAAACATAATATTCGTAACAGCGATCGGAGCACTATTATTCGCCTCATGCACACCGCTTAAGCGGGCGAAGACTGGCGTGACTCGTGCGATAGCGGGCAGTGAAACTACCAACGTGGGTGGTCATGAGGTTTATTGCTCCGAGGGTGAAGTTTGCGCAGAGATTGATGTGCTGGCCGTTTCGGTAGAAGACCGTGACGGCGGCAGGGTCAGAGTTACTCTAAAGAATCGCACGGATAATACGGCGCTCATACAGATTCGTTTGCAAATAAAGAATCCAACCACCGGGGAGGTATTCTCTGAAACCAGGCCGGAAAATGTGGCCATTCCGGCGACGCAAGAAAAAATCTACGAAATGCCCGGAGTTTTTAAGAAGGGCGCGGTAGTTCGCGTGCTACTTAATACGGCCTATTAGGGGATTGCGGAATCAGGTTTTTTTTGGCTTTCTCCTGTGGCAAGGACAGCTGGCCGAGTGGTTGAAGGCGCCTGATTCGAAATCAGGTGGACTCGTAAGGGTCTCGGGGGTTCGAATCCCTCGCTGTCCGCCAAGCAACAGTTCGGAGAATTGGCTAATGGAGAGATGGCCGAGTGGCTGAAGGCGCACGATTGGAAATCGTGTATGTCTTAACGGGCATCGAGGGTTCGAATCCCTCTCTCTCCGCCAGGTGCTGCGCGACCTATTGTTTTCAAACCCCGCCAGGCCCGGAAGGGAGCAACGGTAGAAAGCACTTAGGGGTGCGCGGCACTTTTTTTAAAGGACGGACCCATGAGCCATCTCGTGCTCGCAAGAAAATATCGGCCAAAGGTTTTCGCACAAGTCGTTGGGCAAGACGGGGTGGTTTCGGCCCTGAAATCTGCGATTGAGAATAATCGGGTAGCTCACGCCATGCTGTTTACCGGCGGGCGAGGTATTGGCAAAACCACGGTGGCGCGGCTGTTAGCCAAAGCGCTGGTTTGTCTAACGCGTAATAAGGCCGAGCCCTGTGGCGAATGTGTTCAATGTAAGTCGGTGGATAATTTTTCTTCCCTTGACGTAATTGAGATCGACGGCGCGAGCCACACTGGTGTCGACGATATCCGAGATCTGCGTGATAGCGCGCGCTATCAACCCACTTCGGCCAAACGAAAAATATATATTATTGACGAAGTGCACATGCTGTCCATCAACGCGTTTAATGCGCTATTGAAGATTTTGGAGGAGCCACCGCCGCATGTGATGTTTATCTTCGCCACCACCGAAGCGCATAAAATACCCAAAACCATTCTTTCACGTTGTCAGCGCTATGATTTTAGGCGCATGTCGCTGGATACAATCTATGCGACGTTGAAAGACATCATGAAGGAAGAAAGATGCAGGGTAGATGACGAGGGCTTAAAGCTCATTGCTTCCTTAGCTGATGGCGGCTTAAGGGACGCACTGAGTCTCACCGAACAGATATTGAGCCATGGGCATGAACATTACTCCGCCGCCTTTGTCGCCCAGTGTTTTGGTGTAGTTAGCCATGCCGCCGTGAAGGAAATTAGTCGCGCGGTGACTGAGGGCCAAGTAGAACCTGCACTCTTGCTCATCAGGGAGGTGTATGAAAATGGCCTCGATCTTTGTCAGCTGATGGATGCATTGGCAGAGCGTTTTCGTGCGTTGTCACTATGTGCGCACATCGACAAACCCAAGGCAGCCCAAATTGTCCCTGGCGTAGAAGAAGCAGATTTTGTCTATGCTAACAGCTTTGACAAGGCCGATCTAAAGCGACTCTTCGCCATGGCGCTTGATTCCGTCGCTCAGGTTTTTTCTGCGCATAAACCTCTTCATGCACTAGAGCTTTTTGTACTTAGAGCGGCGTTGCGACCGCCTATTGGCGATGCTGTTGCCATCAACTATTGCCTGCAAAAATTAGACGCTATTTTGCACAATCGCCCACTGCCTGCCGATGAGACTTTAGCGAGGCCCGCGCCAAATAGCCGACCGAAAGATGTGACGACTCTTTTCCGCGACTTCATCAATCTGCTTTCGAGCGAAGCACCTCAACTTGCCAGCCATCTCCGCTTAGCCAGGCCAGAAACGGATTATGCTCGACATCTACTCATCTTGCACTTTGAGCAATCGCTCCATTATGAAGAGGCTTTGCTAAACCGCGAAAACCATCATTTTAAAAACGCCTGCCACCAAATATTTGGCCCACAGTTCTCCATAGATTTCAAACTCAAACAATTATCCACCGTCGAAGCCTTGGCCATCAAAACCGTAGCTGAACTAGAAGAAGACAAACAAAAACAAGAAAAAGACGCCCTCTTGGCCCAAGCCCACAACAACCCCCTAGTACAAAAAGCCCTAGAAATCTTCGGCGGCGAAATCACCAACATCAAACGAGTCTAGAATAGTGATAAAGAAACTCGATGATTTCAACTTGGATTTGGCCCATAGCAGGAAGCTGCATTCTCAACAAGCTTGTCGGCATCAAACAAGGGAATGCTTTTTTTGTAACCGCAGATATTTAAAAGATCGTGCTCTGATTGCAAATCATTATAGTTATATTTCTGTACGGCTTTAAGCAAAGAGAGAAAGGCGTCCCACTGAGATACCATGAAGCCTCTCTCTTTTAATATTTTATCTTTAACCGCCTGTAGCAAGTTCCCAAACTCGGTTTTGTCCTCAATTTCTTTCTGTAATTGAAATTTAAGATTATCGATTGCCGCATTTTGATCTTTTGCCCATTTAAGATATTTGCTAAGTTCTTGATAAAACATTTTCTCGGTTTCTATTTGTGGTAGGCCGTGCAGTAAGTTTGCCTTCCACTGGGAACGCCAAAGTATTGACCCCGCAAAAAAGAGTACGCTCGCTGTGCCGCAAGAGGCCCACCAGCATATTTTTTCGGGAAAAAAATAAGTGGCAGCGGTGGCCAGAGCTAAATTCCGGCACAGATACCAAACGGCGCGGGTTTTACTGAGATCTATAACTCCTAGGTGATATTGAAATTCATTATTGTTGGCATTATTCGCAAGTATACAATCCTCAATCTCTGAACCGATGTTTTCTGCAATTTTCTCTAGTTCTGTTCGTGTCGCTTCATCGTTGTCGGCGGCGTGGCCAAAAAGGCAGGCCATGAGACTGATCAGAAAAAATAAGTTGAAATTTCTCATCTTTCTTCTAACTCCCTGCGTCCAATACAATGGTCACTGGTCTTCTTTAACAAATGAAAAGTTCTCCAAGGTACTACCGGGAGCTAACTTAAGGCCTCGTGAGCAGGCAAGATTGAGGCGGATCATGTCTCGGTTAAATGTATGGGTGCCGTTAGTATCTTTGGTGAGCCTTTTCACGAACGTAAGGTTTGTTTTCTGACTTTTGTCTGGATCCATCGTAATCATTTGGTCCAGGAGTTTGCACGGATCGTTTTCTGCCGCAGCCTTGTTAAAGCTTTTTTCGTCGTCGTCCATTCCCAAAACAAAAGAGGAACAAAAGAAGGCACCGAGTAACAAACATCGCGCGAGCATGAAACCTCCATAAAATGCTTATCAAGAACGCCTGCGCAGCGATCGTTATTCAAAAGATCGGATTTTCTTACTTTACACAGGATGCGCATCGCAGAATGCTAGCTTGCCGTTTTTAGTTTGGGAGATGTTTCTCTGACAAGAAATTTGAGATTGTTCATCGACCTGTGTGTCGCCCCGGGCCCCGGCCTTCGCCGGGGCGCGGGGTCCATGAAGTGGCGTTGCGCTGGATCCCGCGGTCAAGCCGCGGGACGACACGGATGGACACCGATGCTCGCTAACCCGCTATCCGCGGCCGCCGCGGAGGATGATG
>DASPVU010000167.1:0-12707 GCA_035622215.1 Myxococcota bacterium
ACTCATATACCTACTGGAGCAATTTCCCCGTAGAAGGATTCATGAGTTTCGGCACGACGGAGGGATTCTCCATAGGCGCCTTTCCGACCCATCACGGCCACACGCTGGTAAACGTCATAGGCGGCGTAGAGAGATTCAGCGAGTGGAAATCCAACGTCGAAGAAAACTACCTAAAAGTCGTATCGAGTGTACCTTTTCTAGCCTCGCGACTAGTAAAGGCCACGCGCGAGGAACGCTTCTTTACGACCGCCGATTTACGCAACTATTTTAGGCGGCCCTTCGGGCCAGGCTGGGCGCTGGTTGGAGACGCCGGCTATGTGCGCGATCCCATTACGGCCCAAGGCATTAGCGATAGTTTCCTTAGTGCGGAGCTCCTAACCCAAGCGATCGATGAGGTAACTAGCGGTAGAACCCATCCTATGTCGGCCTTTGCCGAATACGAGCGCCGGCGAAACGCCCAGGTTTTTCGCATGTATGACTTCACCTTAACGACCGCATCACTAGCACTCGTGCCCGAAGATGTCCGCTTTTTACAATCTATCGCAAGATCGCCCAAGGATAGCAACGAATTCTTTGGCGCCTTCGTGGGCACGGTGCCTATCGAAAAGTTTCATCACCCACTCAACATCACCCGCATTATTACAGCAAATACCTGACGCCGGAACCCTCTTGCAACGCCATAAAATGTATGATTTATTGGCGCGATGAATGGTTATTTAAATAATATCGAAAATCAGTTAAGTAATATTCATCAATTGCCAGCAAAAAAACGTTTAGATCTGATAATAAACCATCCTAGCCCTATTAAACTCCTGCGTTCTATGCCCACGGCCGATCTCTTACTCACCCTTCGCGAGCTGGGCGCCGAATCTTCTTTGGAACTAGTGGAAATGCTGCACCCAAGACAGGTGCAAGAGCTTCTCGATCTGGAAATTTGGTCCCAGGACCGGCTCAATGCACGAGCCGCGGGCTTTTATTTTTCGCTGCTTTTTGCTGCTAATCGCGATACGGCCATATCGCAGATCCACGGTCTAGACATTGAGCTTATCGGCCTCATGTTTAAGCTGGTCACGAAAATCTATGACCTCACCTGTAACGAAGAGCCAGAAGACTACCCTGACTTATACTCCCTAAGTCCAGATGGTCGTTTTATTGTATGTTTTAGCGAAAAAGAGGGCGATGCCGGACTTGCCCAATCTCTCCATACTTTGCTTTTAGAGCTCTATCACCGTGATATGCCCTTTGCTCTGCGATTATTAGAGAGCCTACGGTTTGAGCTGGCCTCTGGCCTTGAAGAAGCAAGCCTGCGTTTTCGTAATAGCCGCTTGCTCGATTTGGGCATATTACCAACGGATGAACGACTGATATACTTTTCCACAGTCTCGCCAAGCGAAATAAGACATGCATTGGCTCAATCACCAAAGCCCCTTGGCCAACCAGAAAACACGCTGCCCATCAAGGCGGTTAATCAAAAGATTGATGAGAGATATCCCTATTTGCTGAAAGCATTGGCACAAGTTTCGCCCGAGCGGGTGGAAAGGTTGTGGTACGAAGTAAATCATGCCTTTGTTAACATGTATGCATCTTTGTCAGGAGATTTTGGCGATCGCGAGCACATGAACCAGGTGGGAGACTATGTGAAATTTCTTCTAGACTTGGGGTTGTTGCAACATTGCCAGGGACAAAAAGAAATGGCTGCAGAAAGCCTTAATAAGGCCTCAGGAAAATTGCTTATCCGTTTTGGCCGTACGACTCTCGTAAATTTAAGAAAACGTTTGATCGAAAAAACTAAGGACATTAATTATATCTTTGGCTCCGATTTCTGTCATGGAGACTTGCCGCTTAGAGAAGTCGCTCAGGCTCTTAGCCTCGCCGAGCCGCGTTTTTATGAGGGTCTTACGGATGCTAAGAAACTAACCGTTCGATACTTTTTGCGCCTCAATGACCTAAATGCCACCATTAACGCCGTAAATGAACTGATCTTTCGAGCGGAATTGGTGGGTAAAAACGGCGTAGGTTTTACCAGTGATGCACTCAAAGCGCACAGCCATCTATCTCACGCGAGTATCTTGGCTCGTAGCCTGGTCAATCGCTTTCGTGGCGAAACCGATTTACTCGCTTCAATTTCCGAAAATGTCATTAAAGAGATATTTTCCGACCAAGGAAGATTGAAGAAGGAATTCGTGAAGACCGCCAATAGTTTTATGCAAGCATGGTCTTTAACACGCCTTCCCCAGCACAACGCGCAAGAAATCGAGGAAAAAAACCGACATTTTCTTAGCTCCGTTCTCATTCAACTAGAACAAAATTGGCGACTCGTGATTGGCTAGGCTCTGTTGATATTCTGTTTCCGGCCCCATTTTGGTTTGATTTTCCTCCATTTGACTTCGATTTTTTGGAAATATGCCAGATATTACCTGCAAAATCGAAGCCAAATGGAGAAAAATCATTCTCAAAATGGAATCCGAAAACAAAATGTCAACAGAACCTAGTAAAATAATGCACGCGCTTGATTGATAGCCGACGGATGTGTAGTAATTAACGAACTTGATAAGACGTTCAGGGAGTAACGGTTATGGATTTTAATTCTCTTGGTCTTTTGATCTTGCGCGTTGGGATTGCTGGCACGATGGCTTTGCGCCACGGCTTGCCGAAATTACTCGATTTTTCCAATAGCATGACTACTTTTCCTGATCCGCTCGGCTTTGGACCGACGATAAGTTTATCCCTGGTAGTTTTTGCCGAATTTCTATGCTCTATATTAGTGCTGGTGGGTGTGTTTACCCGCTTTTCGGTAGTTCCGGTGTTAGTGGCCATGGCGGTAGCGTTTTTTGTCGTGCATGGCAGCGATCCCTTTGCCAAGAAGGAAATGGCCTTCTTATATCTCACAGGCTTTTCTTGCATCTTAGCTGCGGGACCGGGGAAATTTTCTGCCGATGCCTTATTTAGGCAAATCAAATAGGTTCAGAAAGCAAGAAGTCAATGATCGATGCGGCAAAAAATATCATAACCCTCGGCATAATTTTTCCTATTGTCATCGGCGTTGGGGGATATTTTTCCGTCCGATTGGGGTTTTTGCAAATCACCCAGCTCAAAAAAGCGGCGTCGCTGGTCACTTTCAAAGAAAGAAAGGGCGGCATTTCCTCCTTCGGCGCCATGGCCGCTATTTTAGGCGGCAACTTAGGCACGGGCAATATTTCTGGAGTTGCGGTGGCGCTCATGACTGGAGGCCCAGGCGCCTTGCTCTGGATGTGGGTCATGGCGATATTAGCGTCCATCACCAAATACGTTGGCTGTTTTTTAGGCGTCAATTTCCAAATCCAGAATGCCAATGGTGAATGGGAAGGCGGTCCCATGTACTATTTGCGCGACGGCCTGAAATCCAAACTCTTGGCACGGCTTTTTTGCATTTTTACCATCACCTCCGCATTAACTGTCGGCAATTTAGTGCAAGTGCACGCCTTAAGCCTGCCCATTACTGAGCTCAATCTTAATCCTCTCTTTTTTGGACTTCCCCTTGCCGCGTTAGTAGGAGGCGTACTATTTGGCGGAATGCGTCGCTTCGCCCATGTGGTCTCGGCATTGGTGCCACTGATGGCCATCGCCTATGTTGGTACCTGTCTTTTGATCCTTGTGATGTTTCGCGACGCCGTGCTACCCAGTCTGCTGCTTATCGTGGAATCGGCGTTCACGATTAAGCCGGTGGCCGGTGGTGCTCTGGGCTTTGGTCTTTTGATGGCCATTCGTTCAGGCTTTGATCGGGGTCTATTTGCCACTGACTCCGGCCTCGGCCTTGCTCCTATTCTCCACTCATCGGTCTACGATCCAGACAAGCGCCATGACAATCGCCACACCCAGGGCCTAATCAGCGTGCTTTCCCCCATGATAGTGATGGTGGTCTGCACCGTTACGGGGCTGGTCTTGCTAACCACGGGAGCGGTCAAACAGGTAACGCTTCCCAGTACGACTATGTGCATGGAGGCTTTTCGTTTGGGATTTAATGCATCATGGGCCGGTCACATTGTGAGCATCACGCTGTTTTTCTTTGCCTTCACCACCATTCTCACCTGGAATTTTTGTGCCAACCGCGCCGTGGAGTTTTTGTTTGGGCCTAATTTGGTTACGCCATTTCAATGGTTGTTTATTCTAATCATCCCACTAGGCGCATTTTTGCACGAACAGGCTGTATGGACCTTTGCCGATCTCTCCATCAATTTCATGTTCATCATCAACATGGTGGGCGTAGTAAGCCTCTCAAAAATCGTCTTCCGCGAACGATCACGTCTGCACCTGTAGACCGGTTTCACCCCTGCCGTGTCATCCTCGGGCTTGACCGGCATTGTTGCATGAATCACTCCCATCGTCATGGCGAGCGGAGCGTGGCCATCCAGTAGAAACCTAGACGCTAATTACTGGATGGCCACGTCGCCTACGGCTCCTCGCCATGACGATAGGAGTGATATATGCAACAATGCCGGCTTGACCCGAGGATGACATAAAGTGCCCAGGTCTATGTCTGGAGCTTGCGGCGTTCATGATTTTTGTGAGACCTTTCCTATAGTAATCACTCTCTCGGGGGCACCATGTCAGTC
The DNA here is from genome assembly GCA_035622215.1 of Myxococcota bacterium. Classification (GTDB taxonomy): domain Bacteria; phylum Myxococcota; class UBA727; order UBA727; family JABDBI01. The sequence goes on from DASPVU010000167.1 coordinate 4,593, forward strand.
ACATCTGCGCTTAAGGCATTGATTTTTGTCTTGGGATTTTTAGTCCATAAAAATGCCTTTAATCTTACCGAACCAAAACATAATAGAAATATTCTGGTGCGATTTTCTGAGAGCGCGAAGAAGGGGCAACTAGACGAAGTGCAAGCTGCGCTCATTGTGACGGTAGTTGATGCGTTTAGTTATCCGAAAAACCTCAAGCTAGTGAGGGTGCCTCACGGTAGATCTTTTGAGCGCACTCTAACGAATCTCAGAAATAATCCGCATGTAGTCTACGCCGAGCCCGATTATTTTCTGAATATTGACGAACCCAAACTCAAAGAACCTAAAACGGCGGATCCGAAATTTACTGAGCAATGGTATCTGCATAACGAAGGCCAGACCGGCGGCCTTCCTGATGCTGATATGAATGCTTTGGAAGCTTGGCGATTTATTGATCCCAAGCAAAAAGTGGTGATTGCCGTCGTCGACACAGGTATCGCTCTGACGCATCCCGAACTTCAGAATAAGTTATGGGTCAATACGCTCGAAATTCCTGGCAATAATAAAGATGATGATCACAATGGTTATATAGATGATGTGCATGGACTCAATGCCATTGATCCTACGGCCAAGCCCGATGACGACAACGGCCACGGTTCATTTATCGCAGGAATAATCGGGGCAGAGGAGAATAACTCCGAAGGAGGACGAGGGATTGTACCAAACGTTTCACTCATTCCATGCAAATTTTTAAGCGGCACGGGCGCTGGCCTTACCAGCGATGCGATCGAGTGCTTGAACTATTTGCTGGCCTTAAAAATCAGAGCAAGGGAGCCGGTTAACATAGTCGCCACTAATAACTCATGGGGAGGTGGAGGAGAGCATTCCAAGGCTCTTTATGATGCCATCAAGGCACATCAAGACGCAGGCATTCTGTTTGTTACCGTGGCCGCGGCACACGGCATAAATAACGACGACGACGAAATTTACCCATGTAACTACCAACTCGATAATATTCTTACAGCTGTAGCGACGGATAGCCGAGATGAGCTTTCTAATTTTTCAAGTTTCGGAAAAAAAACTGTCGATGTGGCGGCCCCGGGGGTCGATATCTTTGGCACAGTCACTGGATCCGCTTATGAGACCATGTCGGGAAACTCTTTTGCCACTGCTGCTCTTACTGGGCTTATTGGCCTGATCGCGGCCTTTGATCCTGGACTGCCCTTTGCCAAAATCAGAAACCTGGCTATAGCCGGCGGCACACCATTACCGGCTCTTGATGGCAAAACCGTATCCGGCCGAAGAATCAGGGCTTGGGATAAAAATGGCATTGGCTCATTAAGTTGCCACGATCAGGTCGTACAGAGACGCCTGAGCCCGCTTAAGGATCATTATGTGCTCGCCCGCGGCCAGAAGCTTTTGATTTCATTCATCAACATAAATTGCGCACAACCCATGGGACAGACGGTAGAAGTTTTCGATCCGAGCGGTCTCGTCCTAACCCTCCATGACAATGGCCAAGGGGTGGATCAAATTAGTAAAGACGGCATTTATGCCGCCGAATGGACGGCAGCCCTCCTTGGGGATTTTGAGCTAATCTTTCCGAACGAAGAGCGGCTAACGATAACCGTGCACGAGCCCGAGAATTAAGACCGCTATAGCGCAAACGACTGGCCGCAGGAGCATTGCTTTGCGGCTGGGTTATTAACCAGGTAAAACTCTTTGGACCCAAGATAATCGCGGCAGTGAAGCGTCGCGCCACCCAAAATAGAAAGGGATTTTTTATCAATAATTACCTGGGCCTTGTTGTGGGTAAAGATCATATCATTACTACGTTTTTCGCTGGAAAATTCATAATGAATACTCAAGCCCGAACATCCCCCACCGCGAATGGCAACTCGAAGATAAAGACTTTCTCCATTCTTGGCCGCCACTAACTCGTTGATGCGCATGGCCGCAGCATCGCTTACTCCCAATTCGTCCTTGGCTAGGGGTAAAATCGCGTCGTCGCCATCGTGACGCTTCTTTTCCTCTCCCTTACGCCTGATTTTCAATAATGACATTGACAGAAACTCCCGCCAAAAACTATGGCACCGGTCAGATAGCATGGATAGATCCGAACCAAAACCGGTCTGAGCCGCTGAATGAGTGAACCTCATCGGAATATTCTATTAGATCACTTCCGTTAACCCATGCCATTACTAGGGGGACGGGATGTCAGGTATGAAGAAATACTTTTTATTTCTGGCAGCATTTTTCCAACTGTTTCTATGTAGCGTTACACTGTCCGCCTTTGGCCGACAGGAGATTGTGGCAGAATTGGAAAGGGAACTGAATTATTGGATTCGCTCGCTTTATCCATACGAACTCAAAAAGATCTCATGGGTTAAATATCAAGTCGAACTCATGCCTGGTAGACGAGAATACTCGCTTCAATATTATGACGAAAAAGTCAAAATCGATATGCCCGATCATATCGATTTGTCCTTCCTCGCCGTGCCCGATCTCGCTTTGCCCAATCTCGGTCACATCACTTTCGCGACTAAGCGAAAATATTCGGCAGGAGTGTCTTCCGATTTCCTCCGACTTTTCGAAACAGAAGACGCTCTTTTTGCGTTTATTGGAGTGCAAGCGCTACAAAAAGACGTTTTCAGGTCAGATTTTTCGAGCATTCTCACCGAAGGTGAAGTGGGCATAATCGCGGAAATCATGCTGAAAGCCAAAATGAATCCTTACGGCTATTTGGAGTTTCTAAAAAACCTGCATCGGTTCACGAACAAAAACTTAAACCGAAAAGCTCCTGACCTTTCCAAGGTAAAAGCTATATTAGACAAGATTACGGGGTATGATGACGCGCAGCAGAGGAAGCTGACCCCTCTTCCCGCTTCGTTTCTGGCGAAAAATTATTTCGAAACTACCATCCAGAATCTGGTTCAAACCCTGGTATCGCCGGAAGGTCCTCCGATTGTCATTGCGGATAGTTCAATGAACGATGAAATTGACTTTTCCATTTCGTACAAGCCTGAAGGAAGGACCTACACTCTTCTTATCCCAAAAAAGTGGGATCAAGCTTTCGCCAGTGAAGATCAGTTCGCCGCTTTGGTAACCTACGGAGTCCTTTGGAAAAAAGCATGGGACGAGAAGGAGGATCACGATCACTGGGGCGCTGAGGAAATTGCTAAACTTGACATGAAAGTGATCGACTCTTTGGTAAAGAATTTGAAAATCAGCGATTCAATCGGTGTCCACTCTTTAAACCCCAGCGAATACTATGCCCTTCTGACCCGAATCAATCTTTCGCAAATGAAAAAATCTCACGCATCGCCGCAGGAGAAATTCCAATTCAAAGGCTTTATTGAGGAAATCAGTAAGACTTTGCAGGCAAACACGATCGACCCATCGGTTAGAATCAGCGTGGTGCAAGCTTATCTGCAGAAGATTCAAATTCAATATGCGAATGAGTTTCTTGAAACCCATCCGATTCCGATCTTAAATGAAAAAAGAACGTTCACAAAAACCCTTGAAATCAAGCCAAACCCAAAAACAAAACGCTGTCTTCGGGACTCAGATGAGGATGACGAAACAATCGAAGAAACGGAAAGTAAGCAAACGAAAGTGCTGACTTATTCGGAGCTGGTCAACTTTATTTCAAGCCATGGGGACATTTCGAACCTGGACCTGATCGCAAGTAAACTGGTAGTGCAAATACCCGAAGAAGAGCTGACGCTTCCTGTAATCATAAAACTCTTCAACGAGCAAGAAGCGTTGCCTATCACCACTTTAAGCGCATTGAACACCTATCTCTCTCGTATCTCAGACGATGATTGGCCGGAGTGGAACTCGGTGTACGACCTTATTGCCAAAAACGGTCCAGTGAAAACGGTCGAAGGCTACTCTTTTCCAGGCGAACTCTGTAAAGCTTGGGAAAGAAATCACCTAAAGCTCCTGCACGGTCAAATCGAGACGTCGGATCTCTCTTCTTCTTCGGGACGGTCAGAATTAGTTCAAAAACTGAAGAATTTTTCAAAAACCCTTGGCCCCTGTTCGAATAAGCAGAGTGAGACGAAAATTTTTAAACTCTTAATGGATTCCGACAAAATCGATCGTGATTTTTTGATTGAGTGGGATACGGAAAATAGGTTTGAACATGAAAACAATAAAATTCTTCTGAAAAAAGAAGTGAGCCCTCAATTCCTTCAATCAAAGGCTTTTAATACAGTCGATCTTCCAAGTAAGCTCGCGGTAAAAACCATTCGGACATTACCAGAGGATATTCTGGATCTAGATTCGCTAAAGGACATGGATTCAAGAAATATTCATCCGGATTATCTCAATGCCCTGGTTCGAAGAGCGACAGAACTGTATCGGGATCCCGAGGATCTTGTAAAGCTTTACTCCTTTATTTTGAGCAAGCAGCCCAGTCTGGAGAAAATACCGCAGCAAGTCTATGCGCAGATCGTGGCGGCAACTATCCGAGAGGGGAAAGTCACACCGGAGAACCTGCTTCCTCCTCAAAACTGTCACTACTCTGAACCCATTTTGGATGCTCTGGTTGAATCTTCTTATTCCCGAGTACAGAGCCTTTACGTAATCTCCAAAATCCATGGTTGTCAGGACCTCATGAAGCGGTACCTCATGAAGAAACCGTTCGAGAGTTTTCGTGATCTGATTTTTTTTACATTGGAATTTGCGTCGTATGCAAACCAAGGCATCCTCAGAGAAATTAAAACGCAAGAGTTGATCTTTGATCAGATCGGCCGGCAGATCCCAAGCGGCGAGTACACTCTTTCCAACTTGAAGCGGTTTCAAAATGCGCTGCTTGGAAGTTCGGGCGATTCGGAACGGACCGAACATTCTGAAGATGTGGCGGAAAATTCGGATGACCCCATCGAATCTGAAGAATCTGAGGAGTCTGTTTCATCTGCAGAGAAGACTGACCAAAAAGAATCACAAGTCCGGATTCCGGGACTTCATTACTTATTCTTTGTCGCTCTCAAGCAATTCGAAGACCCTGAGGAGCTCGCTCTGGTGCATCGAATTTGGCTAGCAACAACCGTACAAACGGATTCGAAATTGGCGAGTGCTCTCTTGAACGAAAAGGCATCAGCTCGAAATGGTTATTTGAAGATGGTCATTGGGGCTTTGGAAGCAGAAGATCAGGAACTCATATTGAAGTATCCGATGTTTTCGAAAAGTAAAGTTAGGAAAGCTGTTTTCCGGCACCTTCTCGATTCAAGTCTAAGCAACGAGTTTATTCAGAGATGGATTGAAGCCGTATTTGAAGGAGATGCCGCATCAAGCAAGAGAATGCAAGAAAGAGAAGCCTACATGGAAACGCTGCACCAGAAAAGGCCTACCCGCACCTTAGAGGAGGCCTCCCAGATTCTGAACCAGACCAACTATCAAGGCGGGGATCAAATTTCCATCTGGCGAGACATGAAATATCTTCTTAGAACTGTTCCATCTTCTGAGTTTACGTCCAAAAGAGTGCATAGGTTTGTTAAATCACTCGATAAAGATCTGGCTAAAATTGGATCTCTTGCAGCGAATGCCTGGCTTTTGAAATACACCCCGGAAGACAAGCAGACAGAACTGAGTCTGATTTTTCACGACATTCAGCAGCAACAAGATATCGCAGTCAACCGAATGTTCTGCAGGCTCCTTGAAACGAACTATCAAAAGATGGCGAGAGCCGTCATCAGAGAAAATCCACAGGATCTTTCCGAGCTTTTCACTCCAAGCTCGTTTTCATTGCTGAACGGTTCCAAATGTTCGATCAATCGGTCTTGGACTCGCGAGCTCTTTGAGCTTTTGGAAGAAGAAGAAATCGATCGAGAGGCGGTTATTTCATGGCTTGCGAAGTATGAGGAGCTGACGTTAAGCCGGGATTTTATTCTTGCGAAAAGGAGTCAACTGAACGATTTATCCTCTGACCTCTCCCATATTCCAGATGGCACCTTCAAACAAACATTGGCCTCGAAGCTGGTCTTCGGGCTCGAACAAGATGCGTTTACCTGGGAGACTGTCACCTCTTTTTGGAAGACCAATCCATCCATCTCTAGTGCAAGTCTGGAAGCCGTGCTCCGATTCATGGCAAATACTAAAGACGCGGGAACCCTAGCAAAAATTCACTCGTTTCTGGCAAAGCACACGCGAGAGATCGACGTGAATCTTTCCAAAAAGGGATGCAACCTTCTAAGAGCAAATTTTAAAAGGATGCTAGAGGGATCGTTTGGCCAACAAGAAGCAAATGATGGGTTGATGGAGTTCACTCCAGCTTGGCTTGGCTGCTATTCTCCGGGAAAGTTCACAGAGACTAAACATAAGGACTTGGCCACTGTCCTCAAGATTGCAATTGAGACAGGAGCCACCTCCCCGGAAAAGCTTCTGGCGGAGAGTGACAGCTTCGACAAAAGTCAGCACCAGTTCAGAGAGCTCGGAAGGCAGTTTTTCAAAAAATTGGATGAGGTACGCGATTTTCAGGAACTGGGGAGGCTGTTAAGCAGCGCCAAGGAAGAAGGACAAAGTTTTCTAATTCCCTTCTCAATCAGCGATCGGATTTTAAAGAAGTTCGCCAGTACCGAATTTGAGCGTTCAAAGATCGAGCCGATATTTAAGTACTTGGGTAATATTCATGATCGCGTGCAAGTCTTATCTTGGTTGATCGACCGCACTCAGAATGACTCCGATCTTGAGTTCGCGCTTCTTGAGCTTCTCAAAGATGGAACAGCTTCCCTGAGCTCGCTCTCCGGAACTCTTTTTAGAAAACTCATGCTGGGCAGCATCCGGCACAATTCAGAAAATATTCTGCTCTTTCCCATCGAAACGGAGCTTATAGAGAAGTTTGGCAGCAAATGGCTCGGAAAGAACTGGTACAATGATCGGTTGATCCGGGAGGTCATTCACGACTGGCAAGGGCCGAAAGAATATCTTTTGGCATGGCTGAAACATCTTCCGTCTGAATTTAACAAGCGGGACAAAGCTTTTCGGTATTTCATCAAACACGCCGGTATTCGATCTTTTGAGGAATGGGACCACATCCTAACGCTTGCGGAGAAACTTGAAAAACCATGGATGAAAGATGCTCCGGCCGTTGATCATGCTGCGAAGGCTTTGTGGTCTGAGACGAATCTGCGAACTCTTTTCAAGAATCTACCGGATGAACAATTGGCCAGCCATAAGATCGTGCTTTTTGTTTTGTCAGACTCCTCCGGGAAACTTCAAATCGATAAGTCGTATGCATTGAATTGGGCTATGTCGAAGGCCGTGACACCGGAGGATTTCGTCGAGATTCACGAGAACTTGAGAACACAAAAGCATCCCGAGGTTTCACCGGAGTTTTCGATGATTTCACTACTGTACCGTACAGCTTACACCAAAATGCTGAAAGCAGTGATGGACCTAGAACCGGAGAGTATTCTGGATTTCTACGACCTACCTATCCAAAAGGAAGTTCTAGAAGGCTATCTTTCGGAGGCTCTAGCAACTCGGGTCAGGGATGACGTGTTGGACGAGCTGACTACCCATCTGCTGTCCATCTCAAAAAACTTGCCATCTGGAGTCGCCTGGGCGTGGATTGATAAAAACATCCCCGAGAAGGCTGAAAAACTCCGGAGAGGGACTCCGAATCCAAAAATTCCGCGGACCGAGGCTTTAGTCCAGTTTGCCGCGAAGCGCGGAGTCTTGACCTTCAAAGACATCCCCGGTGAAATCAAGAGCGCTCAGAATTTCCACAAAGAATTCAATTTACCGGCAAAGACTCAGGAGGCCATTTTACAAGCCCTGCCCGAAGAAAGTTTCACACTAAAGAACCTGCAAAGTTATGCCGCTATGGATGATGTCTGGATTAAACAAGGATTAGGTACTTCGTTGTTAGCAGATCCAGCGCTTGGAAGTGCTGAAACATTCTTTGAACAACAACTGAGAAAGCGAAAGGATCAACAGAAGCTTTTGGCGACTTATCAAGAAACCAAGAAAATCATCTCTGAAAATCCCATTCTGATATATGACCTAGAAAACTCCGAAAAGATGCAGCATCTCTTCATCAATAAAATGAAAGAGGGGGGAGCCTGGCCCAAGAACTTCCAAAAACAGCATCAGATTCTCCTCAGCCTGGCCAAGCGAGGTCCCTCTGAG
>DASPVU010000168.1:0-3843 GCA_035622215.1 Myxococcota bacterium
AGCCGCGGGGCGACACGTGTGCCGTTCTTGGACGGTTATGGAACAACGCGCGCGGGGCGTCATGAGGTGTTTAGAAGGTTAACGGGAGCAATCAGACATGTCGTAGAGACAGTTACGTTGGCATTTAACCGTTCCCACTCCCGCGTTGTAGTCGGCGCAGGACGTATTCTGAATTGCACCTTGGTCGCAATCTTCATTTGGGCCGTTGATGATGCCGTCGCCGCAAAATCCTTCCCTCACTAGGCGTGGCGTTCCTCCTACTATTGTCCGTATCGGGGGATAAACATAATCAGAAGAGAGGCAACCAGAGATATCAAATATGCAGTTTGGCTGGCATCTTACAAAGCCATCGCCGCCCCCTAAGACGCGGCAGCTAGAAATCGATACTGAGTCACCATCACATTGTTCATTGCCATTTATGATACCGTCGCCACAATATCCCATGACGTCTTTTGTACCGATTTGGGCGCTCTTGCTCGGTGCATGCGCATATAACGAAGCCGCGATGACGATGTTAGCCAATAAACATGCTTGAAAGGCGTATCTAAGATAAATTTTCATAAAAAACATCCTTTTTGTTTTTATTTTAGATAGCCTGAGTTCGCCATGCAAGTGAACCAAAGAATTAATATCTTAGGCCAGAACTTGATATTGACCTCGATTTAGGCAGGGTTGCGAACCCTGATAGATCAACCGTGTTACGGAAATTGATTAATCCGAAATTGTCAGTAAATTGACTGTATTGTCGATCGATAGGAAAAACACGATATGAGTAAGAGCATAGGAATAGGTTTAGGCGTTGTACTTTTCACACTTATGGCATTCTCGGGTCAGATTGCTTGCAAAGACGACTGCCAGAGGCCAACATTAAAGACACTCAAGCATCCATTATCAGCGAAATTTTTCGGTCGGGATGGCATCAAGTCGCTTTGCGAAAAATATTTGTGCATGACTTATCTCGATAAATGTGAAATCCAAGTTGACGCAATAAAGAATCGAACAAAAGCCGATTTAATAGATCCAAAAAAATACGCAAGAAATGAAAGATTATTTGACAAACAAGTCTCAGCCTTACACATGGCCGATATTTATGTAAAATTTATTGATGATGAGCTTGGCTACGGTGTGTTTGCCAATTCAGACATTAAAAAGGAAGCGCTTATCGGCGAATATACTGGTGTCATCGAGCTAAAGAGTAACGTCAAAAATACCACCTGGGCTTGGTCCTATCCTAGCGACATCTACAAAGAAGAGCTTCATATTCCCGCTATCTCTGTTGACTCAAGGCTCTCGGGCAACGGCATGCGCTTTGTCAATCATAGCGACGATCCTAACTGTGAAATGCGTCGCATATTTTTAGACGGCTACGTACACTCCCTCTACGTCGCCATCAAAGACATCGCAAAAGATCAGCAAATCCTCATAAGTTACGGCTCGAGCTACTGGGAAACCCGCAAAAAACAAGATCTCTAATAAGTTTCTTCGTCATGGCGAGCGCGAGCGGGCATTGTTGCGCAGACACGTTTTAGAATCGCCTTGGCGAGCGAAGCGCGGCCATCCAGAACGTATTGCCAATTCGCTGGATGGCCACGCCGCTACGCGGCTCGCCATGACGATGGGCGGTGGTCTGTGCAACAATGCCCGCTCGCGGTCGCCATGACGATAAGGTTGCTGAATCACCCACCGAGTAGCGTTTCAACGTTTTTGTATATTAATGGTTGTTTGGCATAGAGCTGTAAAAAGGCCTGGCGCAAACTTGGGTCTTTGGGGATCAATTTGGCTTTCCTAACGACGTTTGGCGTCATGGCCCATAGCGTCGAGCCAAAGGCGCCGACTAGCTCTTCAATTTTGGCGTGCGCGTGGCTCGCCGAACCGACAACTTCGAAGTCAACAACTTGGTCCTGATTGCGCAAGACTTCGCTTATTACCGCCTGTTGATATTTTACGTGAGGTTGATTGGACACGAAGACGGCTCTTTCGAAAGTGGGATGATTTTTCAGCCAATTAACAAATTCCAGCGTAGTGGTTTCCGTTGTGGGGCGAGGTAAATCACCTCGGGGAGTATCGATAACATCCACCGGAAGACGGCCAAATAGCGACGAGGCTTGATAGGCCTCTTGTATCAGATGGGTTTCGGTAAGGTCAGAGACGCCGTGTTTTTTGGCAATTGCTTCGAGTTCCTCCGCGCTACCATCAATGCCAACGGTCACTCGGCGCTCACCGGCGAGCAAAACGAGCTGCGTGGGTTTGATTAGGCTTTTCGTATAAAGCCGGGATGCATAATTTAAGCGCTCTTCCATCGTGCTGAAGCGAGCACCCAAAATAACTAACACATCAACGTCTCTAAGCCTCGGGCCCACTTCTTTGATCATCCCGAGCTGGTCTAAAGCGGATCTCAGCGCTTCTGGATTAGCATCCATCCACGGTGGCCTTTCTACCTCCCAACGCTCCTGCTTGCCAGTTCGAACAGTAAAGCGTTCCTGCGTTAACTGGATAAATGACAAGAGGTCCTTAAACACGTCGTCGGTGTGGCTTCTCTTAGGAAATAAATCATCAAAAGACGCTCCAGGCTGCAAAATGCCCGATTGGCGCATTAAAAGCTCTAATGCAGCCTTTCGCTCAGGCGTATCTATGCCGTAAGCGCTCAGCAGTTGCGAGAGAGATGTCGGCGGGGCTTCTCGTTTTTTCAATAAATAACCTACAACGGCAACCGCGATTACCAACACAGCCAATAATAAAACACTTCTGTTTAGGTTTCTGAAACGCAAAGACATATATTTTTTACTCACATTTACGGGAGGACACTTATGATACGCCTAATTTTTCTTTTCGCCATTGTCTTCGAGCCCCTTCTGCTTCAGGCTCATGATTTTAGCTCATCGGTTGATAAGGCGGTTGCAGCCATCGATATGGAGCAGTGGTATGAAGACACCAAGCAACTAGCAAGTTTCAATCGATTTTACCGCAGCCCCGAGATCAACCTGGCGAGAGATTGGTTGGTGGAAAAATTCTCTGGCATCGGCTTAACTACTTCAATCGAGGAAATCACTATTCGCGGACAAGCCGGCTTCAACGTGGTTGCTGAAATTTCTGGGCGAGATCCGAACGATATCTACCTTGTTGGTGCCCATTATGATTCCATTTCGGAAAAAGCGCATGACAGAGCCCCCGGTGCGGAAGATAATGCATCGGGCACCGCGGGCCTCCTTGCCCTGGCCCGCGCTTTCATGGCAGAGCCAGAGCCCAAATCCCGCATTCGCTTTGTCGCGTTCTCTGGGGAGGAGGCAGGTCTTCACGGCAGCAAAGCACACGTGGCTAATATTTTCGCGCGTCGTGAGCAAGATAAGATCAAAGAAGTACTCATCATGGACATGATTGGCTATACGAGTGACGACGATCTAGATGCACTGATTGAAACGAGCAGCAGTCAACAAAACTTGGTTGACCTTCTTCGCTCGTCGGCCAACAAATATAGCCAAGGACGCATAGAGACTTCCTTCAATTATTGGGGCTCCGATCACGTGCCCTTCATCAACAATGGTTTCTCTGCAGCCCTCCTGATTGAAAACGACTATAACGAATATCCGCACTACCACAGATCCACCGACGTCCCGGCAAATCTTAGAAAGGAGATGGCTGAGGTCATCTTGAAAATGATCGCGGGAGCATTAGGCTACTGGGTACTCTAACCTTGGGAAAATCATCATGGACAAATGGTTCTTACACACGGGGCGTCTTGAAGCGCTGTCATTTCTCACATTGCTGTTGATCGCTATGCCGCTCAAATATTACGGCGGCATACCCACCGGCGTTCGCATCGTTGGCCCACTGCACGGCGTCTTA
>DASPVU010000169.1:0-16110 GCA_035622215.1 Myxococcota bacterium
ACGCCTATGACGATGTAATAAAGACTATCGGTAAACTGCGAAGCTCGTTACAGAGTTGGCTAGACTTGGATTGGATAGATCAAAGAAAATTCAATGCAATTAACGGTGTCCTTAACGATTTTACCGCTAAGATCCACGACAAAAACGTCTCATATTTAGAATGGGTTCACACTAGCAAGAGCTTTCGAGGCAAAGGGCTCAGTTACCCACTGATTTGCCAGACCTTACGAATATTGAAAGACATCTTTAAAAAGGACTACGTAGTTCTCGACGATCTTGCTGAGGTGCCAGATTATTATACGAAGCTCGGATTCGAAGTCTTGGGAGCGACCTACAAATATGGCCTCATCGATACTCTGCTAGCAAGCCCCAAATGTCAGCCCTAAAAGATAAAATATTGCCATGAGAAGCTATTTATTCAGGACAATATTTCTTGCGCTGGTGTTGAGCTCTTGCGGCGATGACGCACAACAGCAGCAACCGACGCACAAGACAGAACCCGAGCAGCCGGGAAAACTGCTCGTTGAAACGATTAATTCGTTTAGCGCAGACAATATGAGATATAACGATGTTCTTAATTTGCGGGACGACTGCTTTCAAACTAAAAGTCCCGCTGAACTTTTGGGGGGGAAATTATTTATCGCGACGATCGATAATAAAACGGTTGGATATTTTGGTTATTACCTTAGCGATAAACATACAGCGTTTATTCACGACGTTTGCGTTGGTTCCCCCTATCGAGGCTCAGGCGTTGGCACCAAATTATTTAAACAAGGCCTTGCCATCATCGAGGCCAACCCCGAAATCACCGAGCTAGAACTTCACGTCGACCCGAACAATGGGGCGGCCGTTAAACTCTATAAATCCGCCGGCTTCGTCAGATGGGGTGGTTCCATTGAACAAGATGGTCACCATGATTTTATGAAGAAAACCCTTCCAAAACCGAATTAAGCATCTACTCTTTTGTGTCGTACCGCGGCTTGACCGCGGTATCCAGTAACAAGCGACAACGATCTTGCGCTGGACCCCGCGGTCAAGCCGCGGGGCGACACGTGTGTCGTTATTGAACAGTTATGCGCTGCGCGCGCAGGAGAGGGAGATCAAGACTCACTTCCGAGAAGAGTTAAGAAAAAGATGTGATTTATCACGGGGGTCGAGCCCGGAGATGACAGTGGGTGAAGCCAGTTTACATGGCTCGGCGGTAGGCGCCGCCGACGGCGAAGAAGGCGTGGGAGATTTCGCCGATGGTTGAGTATTTGGCGGCTTCCATGAGAGGGCCGAAGGTGTTTTCTTGGCATAGAACGGCTTCTTTTAAACGGGCGAACGCTGCTCTACGCTCCTTGACGAAGCGGCCTTTTAGTTCGTTTACTTCTTCGACCTGGAACTGTTTTTCCTGCTCGGTGGATCGCATCAACTCCGAGGGATGTTCTGCGTCGGGATGCTTGGCGTCGAAAAAAGTGTTGACGCCGATTATGGGTAGTGCGCCGGTTTGCTTTTTATGCTCGTAGTAAAGGCTCTCCTCCTGGATGGTATGCCGCTGATACATGGTTTCCATGGCACCCAAGACGCCGCCACGCGCATCTAAACCGTCGAATACTCTAAGCACAGCTTGTTCAACTTTGTCGGTGAGATATTCCAGAAAATACGAGCCCTGCCAGGGATTTTCATTTTTGGTCAGCCCCAGCTCATGATTGATGATCATTTGAATGGCCACAGCTCGTCTCACCGAGCTTTCGGTCGGCGTGGTGATGGCTTCGTCAAAGGCGTTGGTGTGCAGCGAATTGCAATTGTCGGCGATGGCATAGAGCGCCTGAAGCGTGGTGCGAATATCGTTAAACGCCATCTCCTGCGCATGTAGCGATCGCCCCGAGGTTTGAATATGATATTTCAGCTTTTGGCTTCGCTCATTGGCCCCATAGACTTTTTTCAGCGCAATGGCCCAAATGCGCCGTGCCACCCGGCCAATCACCGCATATTCCGGGTCCACACCATTGGAAAAAAAGAAGCTGAAATTTTTGGCAAAATCGTCGACATTCATGCCTCGTGCTCGGTAGTATTCAAGCAAGGTAAAACCGTTGGCCAAGGTGAATGCAAGTTGAGATACAGGATTCGCGCCCGCTTCGGCGATATGATAGCCGCTCACGCTTACGCTATAGAAATTGTTGACATTGTTCTTAATGAAATATTCTTGGCAGTCTCCCATCATGCGCAAGGAAAACTCCGTGGAAAATATGCAGGTGTTCTGCGCCTGATCTTCCTTGAGGATGTCAGCTTGCACCGTGCCGCGCACATTCTCTAACACATGGGCGCGCACGTTGTCGTAAAAGTCCTTTGGCACAATCTCGCTTGCCGGCAGGCCCAAGAAACCAAGCCCTGTACCATCGTGTCCTTCGGGGAGCTCCTCTGCTCGATACACGGGCTTTGACCAATTGCGCTCTCTAAACCAGGCGTCGATGCGCTCTTTGGTCTTTGGCCAGTTCCCGGATTTTTTGAGCTCCTTCTCGACGGCAAAATCAATCGCCGCGTTAAAGAAAAAAGCGAGCAAGGTCGGTGCTGGGCCGTTAATCGTCATGGAGACTGAGGTGGAATCCGCGGTGAGATCAAAGCCCGAATATAGCCGCTTGGCATCATCAAGAGAACAAACGGAAACACCGGCATTGCCGACCTTGCCATAAATATCTGGGCGAAGATCGGGATTTTCTCCATAAAGTGTCACCGAATCAAAGGCGGTCGAAAGACGAGTGGCCGGGTGGCCCTTGCTCAAATAATGAAACCTTTTATTTGTACGCTCCGGACTACCTTCTCCAGCAAACATGCGGGTGGGATCTTCGGTATTTCGTTTGAATGGGAACACGCCAGCGGTAAAGGGAAAATGTCCAGGCAGATTTTCCAGGCCGGCAAACCTGACCAAGTCACCGCGACCCAAAAAATCTGGTGGCATGACTTTGGGAATGGGAGTGTGGGAGAGCGACTGGTAAAAGTTCTCGACGCTAATGGCCTTACCGCGCACGTGATAGACCGACTCTGGTTGACGTAGCTCGTGCATATTTTCCAAGAGGCGTTCGACCTGGTCTTTGAGCTCTTGGTCGAGGCGCGACGAAAGCGCGGTTTTGATCGCGGCAAGGGGCGAGATAATCGCTTCTTTATCTGGCTCCGGAGCTATTTCCTTCATGGCCCGGTCAAGCGCATCGACGCGATCGGCAAGTTCCCCTTGCCTTTCAATGTGTTTTCGGTGCTCTCTGATAGAGTCTGCGATCTCCGACAGATAGCGGGCCCGCTTTTTGGGAATGAGATGGTTATTGGCGGCTTCTCCTTCGGGTAGATTTTCGAAGTCCCACGTCCTTGGATCGGAGGCATGTTGTTTTACTTCGTCCATCAGTCGATTAAAGAAGCGATTGGTGCCTAGGTCACCATAGATATGCGCAGACGTTCCGATAACGGGCATCTCGGAAGGAGACCTATCGAAGAGTTGATGATTTCTTTGATAGGCCTTTTGCACATCGCGCAGCGCATCTAAGCTTCCGGATCGATCGAATTTATTGATCACCACCAGCCTGGCACAATCGAGCATGCCAATTTTTTCTAGTTGGCTTGCTGCGCCATATTCAGGCGTCATGACGTAGATGGGAAAATCACAGAACTCTTTCACCGACTGATCGCTTTGCCCAATACCCGCAGTTTCAAAAATGACCAGATCGAAATCCGAAAATGCCAGAAAATCGAGCACGTCTTTAGCGGTTTGTGAAACCGAAAGATTGGCCGCCCGCGTCGCCATAGAGCGCATATAGATGCGGGAGTCGTCTGCGCAGTTCATGCGAATGCGATCGCCGAGCAAAGCGCCCCCAGTTTTGATTCTGGTGGGATCGACACTAAGCACGGCGACTCTTTTCTTTGGATAGACGAAGAGAAAGCGCAAAAGCACGTCATCGATTAATGAGCTTTTCCCTGCTCCGCCAGTGCCGGTAATGCCAATGACGGGCGCTTTCTTCATGCTCGGCGCTTTGGTCTTAATCTCTCGCATCCACTGATCGCGAAGTTTTTTGTGGGTAGGATAACGTTCGGCCTCAGCGCCCAACTCAATCGTAGTAATAATCTGTCCTATTTCCCTTGCGCTCAGTTCGTTCCACATGAGGTCGTTAATGGCAGGTAAGGGATCGACATCGCATGCGGCCAGCATGTGTTGTATCATCCCGGTCAAACCCATTTGGTGGCCGTCATCGGGAGAGAAAATCTTTTTAATGCCGCGGCTTTCCAAGAGTTCGATCTCTGATTTGACGATCACGCCGCCGCCGCCGCCAAATATCTGAATCGAAGATGCGTCATGCTCCTTAAGTAGACCAAGCATGTAAGTGAAATACTCAACGTGTCCGCCCTGATAGCTCGACACAGCTATGCCTTGCGCATCTTCTTCAATGGCGGCCTTTACGACGCTCCAAGCTGAGCGGTTGTGCCCGAGGTGAATAACTTCGGCACCTTCGCTCTGTAAAATTCGTCGCATGATTTGGATGGCGGCATCATGACCATCGAACAGAGATGCAGCCGTAATAAAACGCACATGGTGCTTTAGCTTCATTGTTTTCCCACGGCAATAAGTCTCTTCGTCATGGCGAGGAGGCAAAGCCTCCGTGGCCATCCAGTGTTGACGTTTAGGCTAATACTGGATGGCCACGCCCCTTTCAGGGGCTCGCCATGACGATGACCTTGCCGAGACTTTCACACCGCGAGGCGAAAGTCGAACAAAGTTTACGACAACATCATATAACCCTTCGGGCCAAGGTAGAAATAATGGGGAGATATATGCCTAAGATTTTCTTGTCTTTGTTATTGGCAGTTTTATTAATGTCGTCGCATGGAATGGCTAGTACGTTTCCATTTTTGAGCCAGGATAGAATATTTCAGGTGCACAGTGCGGTATTTAATGCCTTTGTGCCCTTTCATGAGCATGAGCTTAATACCACCATTAAGCATCTCTTGGAGGATGCCAGAAATACTAGTTTTAACGGAATGATGCGCGACGAGAAGCTTCGCTATTTGTTGTTCCTGTTAGACAACATCCATTTACTGCACAGCAAACTCTTTTTGAAATTCTATTATTACCTCATCGCCAACGAAAAGGCCGAAGCCGATGCGATTACCGACACCTCCCTCGCCACTATTCGCGAGTTCATCGATGCCCTTCCGAAAACGCCTGCTTCACGCTCGGTCACCGATCTATCGATAGCCGATCGGCACGGGTTATTTACCGCGATGATACGCTCCGATGTGAATCTCGTGCGGCAATGCGCTTACTATTTACGTTTGCTCTATACCATTGCGGTTTATGACGGCGCTTTGGGCGAGAAAATCTCGGGCCAAGAAAACAACGGCCCGAAGGAAGCGCCGATCATGCCCGATTTACCTAACTTCGCCACAGATCTCAGCTACAACAAATGGAAAAATCAATTTGATGGTCATATTGACGCCGTCATCGTAGGCAGCGGACCTTCTGGCTCGGTGGCCGCGCACGAAATGCAAAAACACGGGCAGAGAGTTTTGATGGTGGAATCCGGGCCCATGTTGATCCCCGGAGCGATTAATACGACAGCTGATACGCGATTTATGGAAGCTGGTGGCCCTCGAGCATCCGAAGACGGCTCCATTATTTTGGTGAACGGCGAGAGCGTGGGTGGTGGCACTACGGTAAATCTGGATATGTCGTTTCCGCCCACCCTGCCCATGGTGCGGCATCGGTTTCACCAATGGCGTGATGCAGGCTTGATACCCGGGGATTTATGGACCGATGATGAAATCAGCGCAGCATATGCCTGGGTGAAAAACATACTTAAGCCACGCACCGTGAGCTTTGCCGAAGTGAACGTCAACAACGCGATCCTCATGGTCGGTGCAAACGCATTAGGTATTCCGTTTAGGCGCTATGAGCTCAATCAATATGAGCCCAATCGCTCCCCATTTAGCGTCTACAAGAAGAAATCAAGCTTTGAGCAGCTTCTAATTCCCGCCATGGCGGCAAAAAATAATCCCCTAACGCTCTTTCATAATTGTCGTGTTACCAAGGTGCTGATCAAGAACAACCAAGCTCGCGGTGTTGAATGCAGATATGAGCCAAAGAAAACCGGTCTAGGCATCATCAATGATCTTTATGGATTTAACATCAAGCCAAAAACCACGGTCAAAATCCTAGCTGATCACGTGATAATGGCGGCGGGGAATTTGGGCACATCGGCGGTTCTGCTCAACTCCAATATCAAAAATAAGAACATCGGCCGTGGCTATGTGGCGCACCCCTTCATCCCGTTGATGGGTCGGTTTGAAAATGTGGTCCGAGCAGATATCGGAGAGCCGAGTACTATTTTGGTGGATCATTTCATGCCGACGGACCGCTATCCCTCCCGGCCGGGTTTTCTCATTGAAGCGGGCTTGGGTCGCATGAGCATGTGGGCCTTGCTCTTGCCAGGCATGCCGCACCAGGTTCGCGATAATTTCGCAAATATCGATCATATTGGCGGCTTTTCCGTCATGATCACCGACTCGCCAAACTCATATAATCGGGTCGAGCTCGGGACGGATGGACGACCAAAGGTGCATTACCGCCTGTCGGATCAAGATCGACAGAATCTGATCGAAGGCGTCAAAACTTCGGTAAAGATATTGTTTGCCGCGGGCGCTAGTGATGTGTCCTTTAATAGTTACGAGTATCCGCTCTTTCAAAATGGTGGACTGCTGTCCAACACGCTCACACCTGACATGGACTTAGACGACGTATTCAACAAGTTCAAGCTCACGCGAAACCAAACTTCCTTCATTGGCGCCCACATGATGGGCGGCAACAAGATAGGCGTGAGCCCCGACACGAGCGTGGTAAATCCAAACTATCAAGTCTGGGGAGTCAAAGGGCTCTACGTGATCGATTCCAGCATTTTCCCAAGCTCCGTCGGAGCAAATCCCATGCAGACCATCTACACCTGCGCCAAAATTTTCGTTGATCGCTTTCTAGGCAGGAAATAAATATGAAATATCTACAATATATAGTTTTTTTGCTGTTATTTATTCCGCACCAGCTGCGCGCAGAAAATATTATTTTCGATATTTTTGGTGTGCTGGTCGATGTGCCTGTCTGTCAAAAGATCAAACACATAGGTGTGGCCGATGCGCTGGGCTATATGTTCTGTGAGGGAAAGAACATCTTTAAAATCAAGGCAAAATATCTAAGTACGCTCGCAGAAATTCCGGTAGAAGAAGAAAAGTTGGCACGCTGCATCTACTCTCACGATACCACGGCGCAGGGTGACATCATGCCGAACCTCATGATCACATGGCAAGCTGGTGAGACCTGCTACGACGACGCATTAGAGAAGGTGCAAAGCCATTTGGCCACACGCGAATCTGGCTATTACGGAAAACGTCTTCTAACCAATATCAGTAATATGACTTTTGATCTTCCCACGAGAAGCCGTATCTATCGGTTGAAACGTACTGGTGTCGCGTTACTAAAAAAACTGGCCAGTGAAAAAGACCAATGGGGTCAAAGAAGACACCGATTATTCATCCTTTCTAATATGGACCACGAAATGATGAACTTCTTGCGTGCGACCTATCCCAAGGTTTTTTCGCTCTTTGACGATGTGGTCTATTCGGCAGCAACGAAGTCTCTCAAACCCCATCCCCATATCTACAAAACACTGCTTACAAGAAATCATCTTGATCCAAGCAAGTGCTTGGTCTTCGATGATCAGCAAGAGAACATCGACACCGCCATCGCGTTAGGTATGAAAGGCCTGCGTTTCCACCGCCACATCGACCTCCACAAAGCTCTACGCGTCGCCCGCCTAATCTCCGGGCCCGCGTATTAGCGTAGATCTCCGTGTCATCCTCTGATCCACTTTTGTCGTCCTCGGGCTTGACCCGAGGACCTCTTCGAGATGCCATTTCGCGTGTCCTCGGTCTAGCGCGGGGATAACAAGGATGAGCTCAAGGATGACAATATGACCAAAACAGTTGAATACTCTCTATTGTGTTTTCACAAA
The DNA here is from genome assembly GCA_035622215.1 of Myxococcota bacterium. Classification (GTDB taxonomy): domain Bacteria; phylum Myxococcota; class UBA727; order UBA727; family JABDBI01. The sequence goes on from DASPVU010000169.1 coordinate 8,025, forward strand.
ACCGCGTTACCGGTGGAGAACAAAACATCGTTACGAGGGTTTTATGAATTCTATTATTTTCATATTTGCCGCGCTGTCATCAAGTTCATTGCTCTATGCTGCCGATGAAGAGGCCTCCAGTTTTGAAGAAACTAAGGGACCAATTTCGTTCACACTCCCCAAAGCCCAGCAGGTGACTTATGAGAGAGCCGAGATTCCAGGGCACCGTGAACATATGCAAGGTATCTATGAGAAAGAGCTAAATGAGACGAAAGAGCTAAATAATATAGACGGTCGGGAATCAATGGACGCTTCTTCTGGCAAACTCGATGCGATTTTAACTCCTTCTGAAATTGTGAAAGAGCAATCCGGGGAGCAGATGAAAACCGAATTTTCGCCGCTGTTGTCTGACGAAGAGATGAAGGCCCAATTCTTGCCGCTGTTGAACGATGCGAAAAACGTGGAAGAAGTGATGCTAGCTAATGGGATATCAATGTATTTGGGTTATGAGATTGCTGCAAAATTCGTCGAGGCGAACGGTGCCGCATTGCAAAAATTTTACCCTGAAGACATTTATGCCGACAACGACTCAGTCAGACTTAAGTTGGAAGCACTGTCTAAAGAAGAGAAGACAGCGGCCAGGCAGGCTGCCGATGAAGTCGTCAACACTATTGGTAATAACTTTGGTGGAAGACATAGCTATCGATTATTAAAGCGGCTGGGTTATCATGATTTAGCTATTAAAGCCATTGAACGTGCAGCCCAAACCGTTAAGGGTGATGAAGTTGGTGCTGAGTTAGCTGCGCGATGGACGATATATGATATATTACTAGCTTTGAATCCTAAAGTAATACAAAAAATAACTGACACTAGCACGACTAAGACACCTGAGGCAGGAGATAAGCCAAAGAAGCAGTCTGTGATGGATCAAGATTCGAGGCGCGAGCCATCATACGTCAGTAAAGAAGAGGCCGCACGTCTGCAGAAAGATTACGATCAAGCCACTTATCTCAACGCTGCAGCCAGGCGCAAGTTAGAAAAACTGACTCTAGAAAAAATAGGACTGATGAAATGGTCGCTAGGCGATAAGGCTGAACAACAAAAATCAGAAGAGCCAAGAACTTGAAGTTTGTGTCGTACCGCGGTTTAACCGCGGTATCCGGGCAACTGGCCCCGCGGTCAAGCCGGCTTTGTTGCATAAAATTACTCCCATCGTCATGGCGAGGAGCCATTAGGCGACGTGGCCATCCAGTAATTAGCGTCTAGGCTTCTACTGGATGGCCACGCTCCGCTCGCCATGACGATACTAAAAGATAGCTGCGCAACAATGCCGGCTCGCCATGACGATGGGTGTGATTTATGCAACAAACTGGTTAAGCCGCGGGGCGACACATATTGTTTACAAAACGTCTAAGTATTTGGCGCGTTTTTTGCGGATGTTTTCTACGATCTTTTGGACGGTGACAATGTCGCCGGAATAGACGCGGTCTACCAATTTGGTGTCTGCGAGAAGGTGGAGAGCCTCATCGATCGCGCCGGCAGAGTTTGCTGACATTTGATTGGGAAATAGAGCTTCCCACACAGAATAAGTTTCTAAGGGTTGCATATGGCTGCGCATAAATACGTGAAAGTCTGAGCCAGGACGCAAATCTATACGTTGGCTGGTGGAATAACTGCGTTGCGCGCGATATTGCGAATAATATAGTTCGCAAAGGCTATATGCTACCTCTTTGCGCCAATCATCTTCTGGAATGATTACCTTATTGTCTTGAAACTTCTCTTCTTCTTCAATTAATGAGCGCCAATTAACCATGTGTGTTATCCTCATTTTTTGTCATGAGATTTTCTTTGTGTTATCTTCTAATTTTTATAACCAATTCATTTTTAGCACATCTTTCATATCATACAATCCAGGACCGCAGGTTTGGAGGAATTGCGCAGCAACTAGAGCGCCTTCCGCGAATACCCGGCGATCTTCGGCGCGGTGCACTATTTCTAAGCGTTCAAAATTATTGAAGAAACACACTGTATGTTCCCCTGCCACGGTTCCGTGGCGCAATGACGAGATGGGAATTTCTTTGCCTCCATTACCTCCGGCGTCCCTAATGGCCTTCGCAAGAGCTTTGGCCGTACCGCTTGGCGCATCTTGTTTTTGGGCATGGTGGAGGTCAATGATCGCGGCATCAGCATTTTTTAGGCAGCGGGCAGCGGCTTGGCTTAGCACGGCCATAAGATTGGCCATTAAGGAAGTATTCGGGGCGAACACCACAGGAATGGTGGTGGAAGCTTCTCTCAGTGCAGGATTGATTGCTTCATCATGACCGGTGGTAGAAAGCAGCAGGCCCGAGCCGTATTTTTTAGCTGCCGCCAAATGGGAAAACGCCAAGTCCGCGATGGAAAAATCGATGACCACGGGTTTTTTATCGCTTCCAATGGAAGACAGGGCCGAATCAAGGTCGTGGAATAACGGAAACGGGCAATCTCCTGTCGAGCTTTTAAGCAAGCTTTTTACGACGCCTGCTTTGATCACATAGTTATCGGATTTTCGCGCAAGGTCGATAACCGATTGGCCCATGCGGCCCAAGGCCCCGCAAATAACAAGGGGCGTCATTGAAGGAGACCTCGAGTTTTAAGCTGCTTGATCCAGGCAAATTCGGCAAGATTTTTTAGCAATACGGCTTCTTCGTCAGAAGATAGAGCGCAAAGAGGCAGCCTGAAGGATTTTTCTAAAAGACCCATAGAGGCCATGATGGTTTTGATGGGGATGGGGTTGGGATGGCTGTGCAAGAGCTTACATAGGCCATTCATCTTCTGGGCGATCTTTTGGGCGTAAATTAGGTCGCCATTTTGCGCGGCATGGTAGAGGGCCATCATTTCGCTCGTGGCTATGTGTGACGCTACAGAAACAACGCCGTCGCCACCTAGGGCGAGAAAGGGAAGGAGGGCCGAGTCTTCACCACTCATAATCAGAAACTGCGGTCTCACTGTCTTAGTGAGCAAGCATAGGTCACAGAGCCTCTCCATATTGGTGTTGGCATCTTTAATACCGACAATGTTCTCATGCTCCTTGACGAGGGCGCCGATCGTTTTAGGCATAAGATCGACGCCGGTGCGGCCGCTCGCATTATAAAGAAAGACAGGAATTTTGGCCGCCTTGGCAATGGCGGAGAAATGCTCAAACATCCCCCTTTGCGTGGGTTTATTGTAATAGGGCACCACTTGCATGGTGGCGTCGGCGCCGGCATCTTCCATGGTCTTTTGCAGTAGAACGGCATCTTTGGTGCAGTTAGAACCGGCTCCGACAATAATCGGCATATCTTTGCTGTGATCTTTGGCAGTTTTCACCAATTCGATTCTTTCGGCCATGGTTAGCGTGGGCGCTTCACCTGTGCTTCCCGCCAAAACCACACCAGAAATCCCATCCATTCTCTGCATAGCCAAAATCTCGGTCAAAGCACTGTGATCGATAGCACCATCGCGATCAAACGGAGTTACCAAGGCAGTGTGCACACCAGCAAAACGATTTGTAGCCGTCATAAAAACCTCCATCGTCCCCTTTTTTGCATTGTTGCGCGGACGCTGCCCATCGTCATGGCGAGGAGGCAAAGCCTCCGTGGCCATCCAGTTGCTGGCGCCCAGGCTACTACTGGATGGCCACGCGACTTCGTCGCTCGCCAGGACGAAGTTAAGGTCCACGCCAACCATGCCCGCGCCCCATGACGATACTGAAGCGCGTCTACGCATCAATACTTCCTTTGTGCCGCGCTGGTATTTTTTGGCAAATGGGTTGTGAAAGCCCATATGGCGTGCGATTAGCGATGATTATTATATAGTTTTGAGGTGACCCATGGCTCCTTTTGAGAGTTTGCAGAAGGCCTTTGATTTTGCCAAAGAGGAAGAAAAAGTCCTCGCGCTGTGGGACCGAATTGACGCCTTCAAACGATCGATTGAGCAAAAAAAGCAAAGTGGCGCAACACCTTATACCTTTTATGATGGCCCGCCCTTTGCCACCGGTTTGCCCCATTACGGCCATATTGTCACCTCAGCCATTAAGGACACGGTTGCGCGTTACTGGACCATGCGCGGCCATTATGTGGAACGACGGTTTGGTTGGGACACCCACGGTCTTCCCATAGAAATGGAAACCGAAAAGGTTTTGGGGCTATCGGGCCCCGCATCCATCCGGGAATACGGCATCGGCAAATTCAATGAAGCCTGTCGCGCCGGAGTTTTGCGCTACACCAAAGAATGGCGACGGGTGATAACACGCCTTGGTCGCTGGGTTGATTTCGACCATGACTACAAGACCATGGATATTTGGTTTATGGAGTCCGTGTGGTGGGCCTTTTCGGAGCTATGGAATAGGGGCCTGGTTTTTAAGGGCTTCCGAGTCATGCCCTATAGCGTTCGTTTGTCGACACCGCTTTCTAATTTTGAGGCCAATCTTAATTATCAAATAGTTCAAGATCCAGCCGTCACGGTAAAAGCCGAATTAGTAGACGAAAGAAATACCTATCTTTTAATATGGACCACCACTCCATGGACATTGCCGGCCAATTTGGCCATCGCGGTGGGTGAGGATATTGATTACGTCAAGGTAAACCAACCCGAAGACGGCAGCAGCTACATTGTCGCTAAGGCTTTGCTCGACAGGGTTTTTAAGCATGGTCATCAGATCCTAGCCGAATTTAAGGGCCGCGATTTGCTCGGTAGATTCTATGAACCAATTTATCCCTTTACCGACTATGGGAAAATTCTAGGAGCGGATAGGGCGAAATGCTTTCGTGTCATCGCCTCTGGCCATGTGACCACCGAAGATGGTACCGGCCTAGTGCACATGGCGCCGGCGTTTGGCGCTGACGACTTCGAAGCTTGTAAAAGAGAAGGCATCCCCATCATCGATCCGCTGGACGAAGAGGGCCGATTCACCGAAATGATCCCCGATCTTAAGGGCTTAGGCTTTAAGGACGCGGATAAAGTCATTTTGAAGGTGCTAAAAGACCAGCACAAATTGTTTGAACGAAGCACCATCGAACATAGTTATCCGTTCTGTTGGCGCTCAAACACTCCTCTGATTTATAAGGCTCTTCCTGTATGGTTTGTCGACGTGCCCAAAATCCGCGATCGGATGGTGATACATAACGACGCCATTCATTGGGTACCGGAAGCGGTTGGTACCAAGCGCTTTGCCAATTGGCTGAAAGAGGCCGTTGATTGGTCGATATCGCGTAACCGGTTTTGGGGTACGCCGATCCCTATCTGGGAATGTAGCAAATGTGACGAAAAGCTCTGCATCTCGTCGGTTAAAGAACTGGAGGAGAGAACAGGTTCGAAGGTCGCCGATCTGCACAGTCATTTCATTGATCATTTGACCATCCCTTGCTCAAAATGTTCTAGCCCAATGAAACGCATCAGCGAAGTGTTTGATTGTTGGTTTGAATCCGGTTCCATGCCGGTGGCACAGCTTCATTATCCCTTTGAGAACCAGGAGGAATTTAAAAAATCCTTTCCGGCTGATTTTATTGCCGAAGGCCTCGATCAAACGCGGGGTTGGTTCTACACGCTTTTGGTCTTGTCTACCGCTATTTTTGACCGACCACCTTTTATGAATGTGGTGGTCAACGGCATGGTGCTTGCGGCCGACGGCGAAAAAATGAGCAAGTCAAAAAAGAACTTCCCCGATCCTGAAGTGGTTATTGCTCACTACGGCGCTGATGCGGTGAGATGTTATCTTCTCGGATCGCCTGTTGTACGTGGCGAGCCGCTGAGGTTTGAAGAACAAGGCGTCAAAGAGATGGTTAGGTCTGTGCTTTTGCCCTTGTTCAACGCCTGGTCCTTCTTTGTCCAGTACGCCAATATCGATGACTTTGTTCCCCGTCGAGATCTGGGCCGCGCCCCCGCGCTCAAGCTTCGTAGCGAAATCGACCGCTGGATCATATCAAAACTGCAATCCCTCATCGGCAGCATCAATCAAGAAATGGATGGTTACTATCTATACAAGACCATTTCACCGGGACTGTCATTTATTGACGATCTAACCAACTGGTATATCCGGCGCTCTAGGCGGAGGTTCTGGAAGAATGCGACCGACCATGAAGAAGCCAAGGATAAATTGTCGGCTTATGCCACGCTCTACGAAGTGCTCACCACCTTCGCTAAGGTAATGGCGCCGATTCTGCCTTTTATCAGTGAGTCAATCTACCAAAATTTGGTGGTAGGGCCTGGCATGCACCAAGAAGACGAAGAAAGTGTGCATTTATGCGACTATCCCGAAGCCGATGGGGCAAAGATTGATGAGCAGCTGGAAAGACATACGGAGGTGGTGCGCCTAGTGGTCACCATGGGAAGAGCTTTGCGCGAAAAACACCGATTAAAGACGCGCCAGCCGCTCAAAAGCATCACGGTGGTTACCCACGATCAAGGAACAGTCTTGGCCTTAACGACGCATGAGGAGCTCATCACGTCGGAGCTCAATGTGCAAAAGCTCGTGATGCTACCCGAGGATGACACGCTTTGCCGAATAAGCTGTAAGCCTAATTTCAAAACGCTTGGGCCCAAGCTTGGGAAGGATATGGCTGCGGTGGGGAAAGTCATCACCGGGTTTTCCCGTGATGACATCAAAGCCCTAGAAGAAAACGGCGAAGTCTTTGTGCTGGGGCACCGCTTGGTACCGGAAGATGTGGTCATTGTGCGTGAGGCGCTGGAAGACGTGGTCGTCATGACCGAGGGCCACCTTACGGTAGCACTGGACACCGAGCTTGATGCGTCCTTGCAGGATGAAGGGCTCATGCGCGAAGCACTGAGTCAGCTGCAGCGTATGCGCAAAGATGCCGGACTTGATGTAACAACCCGCATCGATTTGCAACTCTTCACCGAGAGCGACGATCTAAGACGTGCGCTTTTGCACCACCAAATCTATCTAGCAGCCGAATTGCTGGCAGAAAACCTCTACATCGGCCAAGCCGGTGAAAGCGCCCCCAAGGACGCAACTACCCTCGACATCGATGGAGAGCTCCTCTTGGCTAATTTATGCCCTAGCCCTTAATCAAAAAGATCGTATTCCAGGACGTCGCAGATTAGGTTGATGGTTCGGATGGGATCGCGGCTCATGCCCGACATTCTCTTAAACTTGACAATGCCTTCAAACTGCCGGGATTGATCTACGGGCGCTGCAACCATGAGGCTTACGCGGGTTGCGCCATCGATGGCGTCATAAGTCCCTTGAGTATGAACGAGACCACCAATCAATTTCGCAGTCACTAGGGCGAAATCCAATGAGACGTCGTCGGCAAAAATCAATACGTTATACATGCCGATGTAGGATAAGAAAAAAAGCTGATTTTCATCCTGTGACTCGCATATAAAGTAACTAGGCGCTGCCGAATTTTTTTCCGCCAAGCCTGCAATATTCATCGCCGAAAAAGACATCCCCACAATAATTGCTAAAAACTTCTTCATGTTCCCCCCTTTTTGAAAAGCCTTACAAGGGCTCGTTGAACGGCCCATCTAATGGCGCATTGCCCTCACCATACATGACTTTGCGATGCATGGCATCGGTGGCCGTCGATGCATCTATGGCGGCTTTTTCCCAATCTTTACCAATGCCTCCAGCGTTGAGTGCTTGTCCAGCAAAGGTCGCAGCTCTTAGCCCATTAACCGCGCCGCTGCCCGTAAAGAAATGGGTGGTCGCATAGGTATCGCCTTCTTGTACGACCCTAACCGCTCGTGCTTTAGAGTCACCGTCCTTAAGCTTGAATATGGCGAAAAACTGGTTGGCTTTTTTGAGCTCGATGGGAAACAGCGTAAGGGAATAGTTTTCTTCGGTGATGGTTATTACCCTTGCGTTATCCGCCGCATCGGTGTCATTGCCTTCGCTCGCAGGGGCGAGAATGGTGTGCGGCCCTTGTCCCTCGACGTATTCTCTGGGCATGTGCTTTTTCGCTAAAGTCAGCAGAAATCGCCGATGTCCTCGCTTTGCTGCCGCACTAATCGCCGGGTCAATATCTTTTTTCTTCCCCTTCTCAAACATTTCAAGTTGTCTTTGGGACAACTCAGCGCCCATATAGGCGATGCCACCAGTAAAGAAATAACGAGTTCGTGGCAGAAA
>DASPVU010000170.1:0-4189 GCA_035622215.1 Myxococcota bacterium
TATTTTTTCGACGCTGCAGCTTAATAGCCTTTCGTTTTTTCTTTTTCTTTTGTCTTATCTCTTTGGTTTTGTCTGTTCGAGTAAAATTATAATCAAAGCCATTCATTTGAATCAATCCTGGGCTATCAAACCAATTAGACATTGAAAATACATCTTCTCTATTTATTAAGTGGTTCCCGCGCCTTGCCTTAATACTCTCTGGCGTAACGAAATCCGGAGCACTAACCATAGAATTAATAGCAGCATCATTTACCAAAGATTCGTCGAATTGATCATTACAAAACGCATCTCGCAGCTCTTCTTCAAGCCCGCTCAACTTTAAGTCAATTGCCAAGTTTGCTGCCATAGAATTGACCAGCTGATTATCGCCAAAGCGCCTTTCTCGAAAGGCGAGCCTTAAATAGCCTTCAATTTCCGAACGAGATAGTTGATTATCTCCATATAATGGTTTCAATGCATCGAGAAAAGCCACACGAGCCCAATCAGATAAGTCACTTCGCTCAGCTCCTTTCACAAGCCATTCTATATTACCGTCACACGTGGAAGCCAAAACTTGAGGAATACCTTCGGTAATAGCGTCTCCTAACAGAAGCTCCAGTTGGTCATCATCGCGCGAGAGTAACTCGACTATTAAAGGAAAAGCTGTTTGTTCGCGAAAGTAGGCTAACAAATAAAGAGCTGCCAAGTGCCCCCAATATTCATCATCAACTGCATCCGTCTGGTTCAATGTTTCTAATAGCTTTAAAAGATATGGGGTGATTTCTTCCTTGCGCTCCATCGCTGCTTCCATTGCCTCACATGGAAATTTATTTGATGGTGGATATTCGAGTTGCCTTATTATTTCAGCAGTCGATATTCTTGGTTCCATTGCTTGCTCACCAAAGGAATGTTTCAGGCAATATTTATTACAGGCGCAGGAACTCCATAGAAACCCGTAGACAACTAATTTTTCCAGGCGAGAAGGATTTGTTTTTGAAGTATTCGCTTTGCTCACATCGAAATCTTACACGCTAAACAAGCATCAATCCCACAAACATAACCTGCACCCTTTACACGACACTGAATTAATGACGGTTTATAATACATAAGAGAGGCAATTTTCGACGAAATTTGTTCTGGTCCTGACCTGAGCCCGCGAAATCGATCCGAATTGATTTAGAGATTGAGATCCCTCAATAGCAATTCGGATCGATTTTCTGGGCTCAGGTCACTTGGTAAAAATCCTCTTCAAAACGAACGGATATATATCCCAGAGCAGAGTGAAGATACTTTGTGCCGCAGCCACTTGTTAATGGGGAGCAGTATACCTTTTTTTGTAGAGCATTCTCCATAATGCCGCTATTGAGTTGCTGAATATCTTCTGAAGATGGGTTCTGCTCATATTTGATGGGATAATTCATAGTAATCCTGGCTTCGTGTAAGTGGTCATGACCCTTCTCATTATCAGTGCATGGCGTGCGAGAGTGTGCTCGCAGCAGAGCTCCGAGCGCGCCTCTGAAACGCCGCTATTGTTGCAGGAATTGATAACGCCATGAACGATAACATCACCAAGGATATGGCCCTGAAGCTGCCGTCATAAACCATACCGGTTATCGCCGTTCCCACCGACATGGACAACATGCGCAATGACTGGATGAGAGACGATGCACAAGCTCTCAGTTCCGGAAATCTATCCATGGCGCCGGAAAACATCACCGTGGGCGGTACCACAATACCAGCGACGTAAATCAACATTAGTAGGAGCACGAATACAGGCGTCATCGGAAAAAGCAGACTGCAAACAAATGAGACTAAAAGTGCGCCCATCGACATCACGACGCTAAAGAACACAACCTTGTTCATCTCGAATTTCGCGAGTATCCACGGCAAACTTAAGCTTAACGCCGAATACAACCCGATGATGGATCCTTGATAAAAGGTGTATTGCTTAATTGGCACACCCATTTCTTCCATAAATAGCAGCGGCAAAATGCCAACCAATATGAAATACGGTGTAACTGACAAGCAGAGCCCTAAACAATCGGCCATGAATTCTTTGCTTTTAAGCAAGGTCCAATAGCCGTCGATCAAGCTTTTAGCCTTAAACCGTACTCGAAGATCCTGATCATGGGTCTCTGGCACAAATAGCCATATCGTTATCGCGCCAAATAGGGCGACAATGAAAATAGCGACGAAATTGGCATGCCAGCCAAAGCTGTCGGTCAAATACACTCCAACAACAGGAGCAAGCGCCATGGAAACCGTGATGGCGCTATTAACCCGCGACAACAGCTTGACTTGCCGCTCTCCTTGATAGATGTCGGCAATCACAGCCATACAAACCGTTACAGGTGCGCTGACACCAATGCCTTGTACGAGCCGGCCAAATAGCATCCATCCCATGGTCGGAGCACGGAGACAAATATAGCTTCCTAAAACAAAGATTAACGAGCCCGCCAAAATGATCTTTCGACGGCCGAAGGAATCGGCCAAGGGCCCGCACAGCAAACTTGCCAGGAAAAAGCCCAGAAAATTAAGACTCAAGGTCCATTGCATCATTTGCTCGCTGGTCGAAAAATAATGCATCATCTGGGGAAAACTCGGAGCGTATAAATCAAGCTCGCTCCAACAGCCGATCATTATGATCAATAAAATTACCGGAATCCACAGCGATTCCCGCCGCAAAAAAAGAAGCATGACACTACCTCAAAAACTTTTGGATGTTTGGTGGAAAATAAAAATTGTGCTTAAAAGCCATAACACCGATCAAAGGATCGATTTTGGCTTCAGGATCGATGCGGGTCGTCAACTGGGACGCGGCACCGTTATTTTTGAGATGTTAAGCATGACAATCCACCTAAGTGTTCAGTCTCAGCAGGATGCCAGCAAATATCGATTTGGCAAGCCCCTATGCTGTGCATTCAGCCGCTCATGTCCATCAGTTCTTGCCAGCGAGCATAAAGCCGTTCAATTTCAATATCTAACGCCGAAAGCCGCTCTAGCTTTGCTTGCATCAGCTCTCTGTCACTACGAAAAATTTGCCCTTCAGAGATTTCTCTATGAAGCACAGCTCTTTCTTCTTCCAGGCCCTCAATCACCGTGCCTATGCCCTGAAATTCTCTCTCTTCCTTAAAGCCTCGTCTGGTCCTCTTCTTACCATCCTTTGGCTTTTCTTGAGTTTTTTTGCTGGCCTTAGAAGCTTTGGGCGACAAAACATCAAGCTTGGCCCGCAAATTGAAATAATCGCTATAGTTGCCGGGGCAGATCTCGATTTTGCTTTCTCCCATGCCCGGCCCAGAGCGTGGCTCAAAAGCCAAAATGCTCGTACACACTCGATCAAGAAAGCGGCGATCATGGCTCACCACAAACACCACTCCCATATAGTCCAAAAGCGTCTCCTCGAGCGCCGCCAAACTCGTTACATCCAAATCATTGGTTGGCTCGTCGAGCAACAAGCAATTGGCAGGCTCGCGCAAAAGCTTCGCTAAAAGCAGTCGGTTTTGCTCGCCTCCAGAGAGCGTGCTCACTCGGCGGTTGGCGTCGGCTGCGCTGAACAGATACTTTTCTAAGTAGCTGGCAATATGAATATTCTGACCATTGATACTCACGTAATCACCATGGTGGGCCAGCGCCTCTTTAAGTGTGGCATTCTGGTCAAGCTTTTCTCGCTGCTGGTCAAATTCAAGCACCGCAGTGTTTTTGCCCAAAGTAAGATGACCATAGGTGGGCAGTACTCGGCCGGCAATTATCGACAAAAGCGTGCTTTTTCCACACCCATTCCGCCCTAAAATGCCATAGCGCTGCTTAGGCACCACTTTCAAACTAAAGTCCTTAAATAGTAGACGTTCACTGACCATGGCTCCCACGTGGTCAAACTGCAAAATCGTGCTGCCTAGCCGCTTACTTTGGGCCATCTCTAATTCTAGCCGTTTGGCGGCTTGCAATTTGGCGTCCTGTGCCACTTGGTCCATCAGTGCGTAAGCACGATCAATGCGGGCATTTTGCTTGGTCGTGCGCGCAGGCGTACCTGCCCGTAACCACACCAACTCAGAGACGACGAGCCTTTCTCGCCTGTGCAATGTGCGGTCTTCGATCAATTCCCTCACCACCTTATTTTCCAGATAGTTGGCAAATGGCGGCTCGTGGGAATAGAGCTTGCCACGGGACAGCTCCACAATACGTGTCGCCAACTCATCGATAAAGGCCGAAT
>DASPVU010000171.1:0-2868 GCA_035622215.1 Myxococcota bacterium
ACCAAGACAATGTGGTTTTTGATGGGCTTGGCGGTGTTGGCGGTCGGATGCATTGTGTCGATGAATGGGTTGAAGTCGATAGCATAAGCAAACGAGCTAGGGCGTTAGGCGCGTTTTTTAAGGAACTTCAATTCTTTGTCCATCGCGGAGGCGAACAATATGTGGGTAAACGAGAGTCCTGAGCTTGAGGCGGTAAATTTAGGTGGGATATTTTTGCCGCCTTTTGAACAGTTTGCGCACTTTAGATGCAAATTGTCCCTGGAGTTTTCAACCGCAGGCTTCTTGGTGAAAACCGCTTCGTCCACTGAAGAAGTCATCCAAGCTTTGGCGTTGCGCCATCAGGTTTTCATCGAGAATGACCAGGGACATGGCATTGGTTATGAATATGATCAATTCGATAACGATGCTGACCACGTTCTAGTGATAGCAAAAGAAAGCAACGAAGTGGTGGCCACGTCTCGTTTGCTTTGCTCGCGATTCGCTTCACAATTTTATTCACAAAACGAATTTGATATTGAGGACGTGCTCAACGAGAACAAGGCCTATTTGGAGATGGGCAGGTCTTGCATCAAGATCACTCATCGTAACGCCAATTTAGTAGATTTAATGTGGCGCGCCATCGGGAGCTACATCACCCGAACACAAACCAAGGCCTTATTTGGCCTTGCGTCGGTTTTTACCACCGATCAGTCTCAAGCCTGGGAGCTTGATGCCTATTTTAAGACATTTTTCAGTGATAATCGCTTCAACGTTATGCCGAAACTAGCCTGGCAACTCGATCCGGCATTCAGAAAATCAACCTATCAGTTTGAAGACGACACTCAATGCAAAAAAATCCTGCCCAGCCTGCTGCGCAGCTATCTCATGGCGGGCGCGAAAATCTACGGTGATCCGGCGCTCGATCGCGATTTTTCGTGTGTCGATTTTTTCGCATATATCGATATCGATAACATGCATCGATCTTTTGAAAAGCGCTATTTGTCTTAGGAGAGCGCGCGGCAAGCCGGCACCACTGTAAAAGGAAAAGAGCTTATGAAGATATGCATCAAGGGCGTCTTGTTTGTGGTGATTTTGTTGTCGTTTTTTGCCACCTGCCTGGTCTTTTTTCCTTTCCGCCTCATATCGCCCTGGGGAGCTCGACGGGTGCTAGCTCAGGTTCTTTGTTATTTTGCCCGCGTTACGCTATGGGTTTTTGGCATTAATTGTCGCGTGGTGGGTCGGGACTTCGGCCATGTGGGCAAAGAGCCACATGCCCTATGTCTTTCCAATCACGTATCCTATCTTGATGTGGTTATTTTGGCCTCCCTTAGGCCTGTGTGTTTTGTCACTTCGCAAGAGGTGAAAGAAGATTGGTTTTTAGGTCCGATTACGCGGGTGGCCGCTTGTTTATATGTTGAGCGGCGCAATAGAAGGAAACATTTCTTGGAATTAGAAGAGTTGAGCGAGGCGCTGCGAAATGGACTAAGCGTTTTGTTTTTCCCCGAAGCCACGAGCACCAACGCTGAAAGAGTGCTGCGCTTTAGAGGCTTATTATTTCGGGCCGCGATTTATGCTGAAGTTCCTGTAAAACCGTATTGTCTAAACTATCTTTCGGTTAATGGACAACCATGGAGCACATTAAATCGAGACGTTGTCTGCTGGTATGGAAGCATGCAATTTGGCCCACATTTTTTCGCCTTCTTGCAACAGGACCGGATTGACGTTGAGATTGTCGACCTGCCTCTTATTGCCGTAGATGCGGCTACCAATAGAAATGATCTGATTGAACTATCTCATCACTACGTCGCTCGGTCGTTTAAGCCGGTGGCCGGCTCTTCCAGCTCGCTCGCCGACAACGTGTTAGAGCCTAGAAGCGGCATTTTGCTCGAGTAATAGTAATTAGATTTATATTATTCGATTTCGGCAAAGTAATAATTTAATATACTTACAGCGCTTCTCACCCGAATTGGGTACAGCCTCGCTTGTTCCGTTTCGTTACATTTCATTTGCTCTTCCCTTAAATAGGTTGACTATTCGCGGTCAGATCAAATGAAATCTAACGAAAACGGCCCGGCGCGATGCTATACCCAATTCGGGTGAGAAACGCTGTATTACCCCCTACCCTCATTCAAATGAGGTGCCGCTTGACTCATTTCAGCGATGAACAGGACATTCTTTTAGAGCTTCTTGCTCAGAAGCTACCAGAGTTGAACACGCAAATTCTTGATTATGTTCGCCATGAAGGCCAAGAGCTCCCCATCTATGGCTTTACCATAGGCTCCAAGGTTCCCGACCGCTTTACCGTTTGTCTGGTAGGAGGTGTGCATGGGTTGGAGCGTATTGGCACTCATGTGGTTTTTGCCTTCCTTAATAAAGTTGTTCGGGAATTATCGTGGGATACCTTGTGGGCAGAGCTCCTGAAAAAAATTCGCATCGTATCGGTGCCCGTGGTTAATCCCGTGGGCGTATTAAACGGCAGCCGCAGTAATGGCCGGGGCGTGGATCTGATGCGCAATGCTCCCTTGGATGCTGAGGTTTCGGTTACGCCCTTGGTGGGTGGGCATAGAATCAGTCGCAATTTGCCTTGGTATCGCGGGGATAACATCAAGAACAAAAAGGCCGGAATGGAAACAGAATCGCGGGCTTTGGTGGAATTTGTCGAACAGGAAGTTTTTCCTGCGCCCGGTTCTATCATCCTCGATGTTCATTCGGGCTTTGGTTTTAAGGATAGGCTTTGGTATCCTTTTGCCGGTCTAAAAGATCGCTTCCCTTACGAAAACCAAATTCGCACCATCACGAACATTCTCAACCAGACTCTGCCCCATCACGTCTATACCGTTGAGCCGCAAGAAAAGATTTATCGCACCCATGGCGATTTATGGGACTACA
>DASPVU010000172.1:0-4609 GCA_035622215.1 Myxococcota bacterium
ACACTGGACCCCGCGGTCAAGCCGCGGGGCGACACGAGTGCCTGAGCAGTCACCCGAACACTTACAGGTTACATTATGTTGACCGCTTCTGTACTGTCGCTTGATATGGCTAAGAAGATGGCTGATGCTGCTGAGACCAAAGCGTTGGCGCTCGGCATTAATATTGCTATCGCCATCATGGATAATCATGGCAATCTCAAATATTTTCGCCGCATGGATAGAAATGGCTTTATCAGTGTGCGCATGGCGCCGTTGAAGGCGCTCACCTCGGCGAGCATGCCCTTATCCACCAAAGGTTTGGCTGCTCGCAATGAGACTTTGACTAATCTTTCCTATTTGGGCATCCCAGGCATTGCCCTGCTTGAGGGCGGGCTGCCCATCATTACCCACCAAGGTGAGCACATTGGCTCAATCGGCGTTAGCGGCGCAACGCCGGAACTCGACGGCATTTGCGCAAGCTGTGCCGTTGATGCGATCAAGAGAGATTTAGCCGAGTAATGGGCTCCGCCCTCATTACTTAATCTTGGCCATTTCGTTTCTGATTTCATCAACGTTTCCATTAACGATCTTCCCGACGTTCTCGTGAAGAATTTTATAGGTTTTCATCATATCCCGGAACTTCGCTATCTCAGCTGCATACTTGCCACTTAGGTATTGATAAAATTGATAAGCGGTATTATGGATCACGGTTTCGCCCAAAAATATTTTGCGATCCTCAATATGCTTTTTCGCCGTTTTTGATAGAGCCGCTCCGAGAAGATCATCTGGAAGGTCTGGGTCCCTTTCGAAGCGTAGAACGGATACATTAAGCTTTTTTCTAACTTCGGGAAAATTCGCGTCGAAAGTCGCCGACTCGCGCAAAAACGCCGGCATCTGGCCGCCGGTATATGAATTTTGGAAATCGGATAATTCATCGTCGGTTAGCGTAAAAAAAAGTGGCCATAATCGTTTCTTCAAAACACGCTGAAAGATATCGCCAACCTTATTTTTATAGTCTGGCGTTAACTCTTCTTCGATTTGTAGCTCAAATGTGCTCAGTTCTAGATTTGCGTAAAACTTGGTCATGACATCAAGGAATTCATCTAGCTTTGGTCGAGGCACAAAAGCTCGTTCCTCAGACTTGGCAGTGTCTTTCGCATTGTCGGCAGCATCGGTCGCAAGAATAGTGTAGGGCATGGTAGCCAACACCGTCGCTGCGATACAATATTTCATCATCTCTTCTCTCCTAGGCAAAATTAATAATGCGCAAAATTATGCGATGAAAATTTCCTGTCAAATCCTGCGGCTGGAATATGAGCGGTTGATAGCAAGTTAGAGAAACCGCTCGCCAAAAGAACATGAGGAGTGGATGATGAGTCGCTGTATGATTTTCTTGCTGATGATAGCGATCAGTTGTGAAGCGGCCTTTTCCGCCGAGATCGTGGTCGCCAAACCGAAGAAAGCTTTTCGCGACTATAAAAACGCTCCTGCTCACGTAAAAAATTTCTATCGATTGCAGCACAAAAACCAGACTTTCCTATTTGCCCACAAGCAAAAATCTCAACTGGACGATATTTTATGGAGGGCGAAGGGTCAAAACGAAAAACAACTGGAGCGTCTAGAGAAACACGGGCTCATTAAACGCTTGTCCATTTGGGATGCCATCCTAAGACTCGATGACTTAGTTGATGAAAGCGACCCGGATTTTACGCTGCCCAATTCAATTCATGCCTTTCAGACGGCGGAGGCCATTAGAAAAGTTCTACCTGGTATTGCCAAGAGGCGCGGGTTGAACCCGGATGACCTCGATTGGTTTATTTTGGTTGGCTTGGTGCATGACCTGGGAAAAATCGATGCTTTGCTACGCAAGGTTCCGCAATGGGCCGTAGTTGGTGATACGTTTCCGCTGGGTTGTATGTTCTCGAGCAAGAACATCTTTTGTGACGACTTCAAAGAAAACCCTGATTTCAATGACGCCGCATGCAAGACTGAAATGGGCATCTACGTTCCATTTACCGGCCTCGACAACCTGATCATGTCCTATGGCCATGATGAATACATCTTTCGAGTGTTGGCGCGCCATGGCAAATTGCCCAAAGAAGCCCTATCGATTTTACGTTTTCATTCGTTTTATCCCTTGCACAACGAAGGGGCCTACAAATACCTCTTGGCGCCAACGGATATAGAACAGGTGAGCTGGATGAAGGAATTCCGTCCTTACGACCTCTATTCAAAACACGAAGAACAACTCTCAATTAAAGACCTCGAGCCATTCTATAAAGCGCTCATCAATAAGTATTTCCCACCCAAGCCCGGCGAAAACGCGCTCAAAATATCCTGGCCCATCCTACCCGACGTTAGTGAGACAGAATTAGAAGAACCGCACGTAGGCGACGCATAGCATGAGCATCACGTAAAAACCGAGGCCGCGAAAGGCGATCCACCACCATTTGCTGGTATAGAATGCGGACCAAGCGACCAAGGCTGCATGAAGCAGAAAACCAAAGCCAAGCACGCCTGACAATCGCGCAAGCATCTTGAGGTAGACGGGATTTACTACCATCGCTCGATATTGTTCTGGCACCATGTATTGATATTTCTCCACCATCAACACCATGAGCGGCGTGCCCAAAACTTGCATGACCAAAAGCACGACGCCGAGTATCAGTCCCAAAACCACCGGCTGCAGTTTTAAGAATATGGCGTTGTTAGCTTTCAGCGATAACACACCAAAAACCAATACGAGCAGAGTAGAACCAATGGTAAGATTATCAATCGTCTGAAAGACAATAAGGGTATAAACTGCTTCCCCCAGCGCAAACAAAATCGCCGCAACTACCCCCGCCCTGAGCCCGCTAAAACTATCGATAACCACAAATACCAGCAGCGGCAAAATCCCAAAAAATAATGTTGAAACATCCATACCTATATCGATGAAATTAAATGTTATGTCATCCTAATCTTCGACTCGATGGTCTACAGAAGAAACAGCATCCTGCAACCTATTTCTTGAATAGCTCGGCATGGGAGCCAAGCGCGACAAACGTGATTTCATCGTCGGCTATTCGATAAATAAGAAGCCAATCGTTTTCAACATGGCATTCGCGGCAATCTTTTAATTCGCCTAGGAGCTTATGGTCCCTATATTTGGCAGCTAATGCCTCTTCATTGATAAGTTTCTCCATGACCTTTTTTAATTCCGCCAAATCTCTTTGCTGCTTTTTGCCGCGTTTGAGATCACGCTTGAATTTGGTGGTGGTAATAGGTTTAAGCATTACATGTCCAGCTTTTCGAACATTTCTTCAGCTGACGAATATTTGGTAATATTTTTGCCTTTTCGACTGCTCTCTATAGCTTCCTTAAGCTCCTCATTGGGAATTTTGATAGCGAAGGGCAGGCCCCTATTTAGATAAACTTGCTTAAAGAAAATATTGATAGCTTCGCTGGTGGATATCCCCAACTTGTCAAAGATCTTTTCAACAGCGCCTTTTACTTGCGGTTCCACGCGAGCGCGTACCACAGCTGATTTCAACATAACGCCTCCTTAGCAATGGCACTATTGTAGCTACAAATGGTCGATATGGCAAGAAAGCCGGATCATTACTAACATCCGGTTTAAACGACATTTTTTACCGAAACGAATGGTCATTAAGTCGGAAATAAAAGGCGAAGGGTTTTCGTTGAGGGATTATTGGGAGGATTTATGTTGAGAAGAATGGCGATTTTTAGTGTGCCTTTTGTTTTTATGTACACCGCGTCTGCGCATGCGATGAAAGTGATAATAGTAGTGCTTTTGGCGATGGGATCGTCATCTTCGCCTGAGCCGCAAAGGCCAAGCGGTGAAAAATTCTACGAAGTGCGCGATTCGGTTATCGACGGGCAAGGACTGTTTGCCAAACGGGTATTTGAAGAAGGTGAGGAAATTGGTGTTGGCATTTCCACCAACGCAGCAGGCCATCCTGAAGTTACCCGTAGCCTTGGAGCATGGATTAATCACAGCGCAGAGCCAAATGCCGCGGTTAAATCTAATGATGGAAAAGAATGGTTTGTTGTTCCTCTGAGGCAAATCAAGGAAAACGAAGAAATTACCGTGAACTATGGCGATGCGCCGTGGTTTATTCAAGGCCCCGAGTCTTACTGGAATTCTTAGAGCGTGGCGTTAATTCATGGACCCAATTAGCGGATCTGGCCAATAGCTGCACGAAGCCCGGCGGGTTGTTAGCGTCTTGGTAAGAGGGTCTTAATAATGAGTAACATGGCGAGAATTTTGATATTGGCGCTAGTGGGCTTGATTCTAGGGGCCATGGCGAAGGCCGCTGAACTCGTTATCACCAATGCCACCAATTATCCCATTCAGGAGCTCACAACCGAAGGGCCCTCCGCCTTCGGGATAACCAACGTAAGCTTACAGCCCGATGGACAAGTCACGGCCAATCATGGTCTCGCCGGGTTTCATAAGATATTCTATAAAATATGCAAGCCAAACCCGGTGCAGGTGTATTGTGTTTTCGATCCAGACATTCCGGGTGCTCGAGGCAAAGGTAAGTTCGGCCTGCAAGATTATCCCAACGGTACAAAATTGTCCGCCAGTTTCGAAGACGCGTGGATGCTGCTTGAGGATCTCAACGTT
>DASPVU010000173.1:0-4032 GCA_035622215.1 Myxococcota bacterium
TAATTATATATTTAATTGATCACTAGAAGCGCACGCAATGACATTGGAAATTACTATGAAAATCAAACAATTACTTAGTTTACTGCTCTTGTCTCTGCTCGCAAGCATTTATAGTCATACTGCTGCGGCCCCATTTGAGAAGGAAAAATTCCTGATTTGTAATGTATCCCAAGGATCTCCGGGCGAGCGAAGCGCCACATCCGATGTTTTGATCTTCAAAGAACAAAACGTAGTAAGCAAACATGTTCGCAGCTATTTAGAATTCAATGTGTTCGATCGCGAAGTAGAAATGCTGATGAGACTGCGCAACTTCAAGCACGTGCCAAAAATTCTGGCGGTCGATTTCGAAGATAACACGATTTATATGGAATACGCCGGCGAGCGCCTAACCAAAGACAATCTCCCCGCGAATTGGGAGAACCAAGTTAAAGATATCATTAACGGTCTTCGGGCACTGGGAATACAGCATAATGACATAAAAAATGCAGAAGTTTTGGTTAAGAACGGTACCATCATGGTTGTAGACTATGGCTGGGCGTCGAAGTTCGGCCAGCCAACCGACCCTTCTTGGCCTTCGGGATTAGGCGCTTCTTATAAGGCACCTTGGGGTTTTGACGACAGGTTTTCTATCATCAAAGCTATTCTGACCGCAAAAAATAATGGAATTTCTCCGAGCAACGATCAGGTCGAAGCGGAAATGAACAGGCTGTTTGGCCCGCGCTAAAAAAACTCACGTATTGTCGCTCGCAAGAAGCTTGGTGAAGCCAGGCAGGAAGAAAATGGCGGGCACCAGAAGCAAGATGAGTGATGCCAAGGACGTCAATACCATGGGCACGGTAAAGGATCGAAGAAGATAGCTCGTCATCATGATCGACACTGGGCTTCCTAGCTGTTGGGCGAAAGAAAAGATCACTCCCACACGCGAACGAAACTCCTGGGGCAAAAAGAGCATGATTCTTGAACGCACCGGAATAAAGAATAGTACCTGTGAAGCCCCAAACAAACCGGCAAAAAAGACTAGGCTAGCGATGCTATGGGACAGGCTGAATAAATATAAAGCGATGGCCATCAAAAAAAGCGCGATGAAAATAATGGACAATGGACGCCGTCGTAGTGGTCCAAGCATAAAGGCGAGCGAAGCCAAGACACTGCCTAAAGCTAGGCTCGACTCGATCATACCCAACTGCCAAACCGTCGCTGCTCTTACTTTCTGCATATAAAATGGCAAAATTAGATCAAATGGCACGAGCAAGCTATTTATCATCACGACGATGAATAAGGCCATCACGAGAGGCCTTCGCTTGATTATAAACTGGAGGCCCTGAAGAAAATCGAGACCCCACTCCCCTATCGTCGCGAAGCGCTTGCCTTCGGGGGCATTGAGCTTGATATTTCGGATCAAAATAATAGCGACGGCAATCGCACAGGCATCTAAGATGATAGCGAGGGCGATGCCCACCGCGGAAATCAACAGCGAGCTAATGGCGCTTCCGAGAATCGTGGCCATCGTCATGGCAATTTGCTGGTGACTTATAGCCCGTGACAGCCATTGGTTTGGCACAAGCTCTGCCACCATGCCCATGCTACCTGCACGAAAAATCGAGTTAGCCAACGACAAGATTCCGTTAAATATACTAATGATGAAGAGATCTGTGTGATCTAGATATACGATCAAGGCAAACGCGACGCAGGAAATGCATGATAAAAGATCGGCAAGATTGAGTAAGTTCCTGCGGCAATAGCGATCACCGATGGGGCCAAGGAGCGGCAATGATACTAAGCGAACAATATTGCCAACGACAAAAATAGAAGAGAGCTCAGAGATTCCTGACGACTTGCTCAAAATCCACCAGTGGAGCGCCATGCTGCCAACAAAGTCTCCCAAAAGGGAGATAAAATTAGCGGATTGGTAGAGATAAAAATTTCGTCTCCATGGCGGTCCAAAACTCACTTACAGAGCCCGCTTTCAACTAAATCCTGATAGTAGGATGGCGCCTTTGCCTTTCGACCAAGCAAGGATTTTTTCAAAAAATTGATGCCGACATCGTCGATCTCATAGAGCTGATAACCATATTCACCCTCGCCTTCCTTAAGAAACAATAGGCTAGTTTTTTCTTTAAACGGCAAAATGCGAGAAGACTTTTTCTTTAGCGGGTTGCGTTTCTTCTCGACAAAGTCATGTATGCGATACTCGAGCGATAGAACCTCAAATGAGGTGTGGAGCAAAGGGCTCTGGTCCATTAACGGCCTTTCACCGAAGCCTTGAAACTCAAGCTCGCTATCGAGCATCTCGAATTCCAACAGATCAAAGAAGAATTCCGGCGGATCGCCGAGGTATTTTCTCCATGCCTCATGCGGTAGTTCTCTCAACGAAACCATGAATGCACGAAAATCCCGATATATTTTTCTCGCGTACACGAGCGAATGTTTTGGATCAAACTCCTTTTTTATAAGATCGATGAAATTTTCTTGATCTACATATTCCAGCGATATTGGAATGGATTCCAATATATAATTGATCCGTCCGTTACGCATTTTGTAGCCGAATTTATTAACTTCTCGATGATGGGCCAGTACCCGTAGATTCTCTTTCTCCTCACAAGATAGCTCATGGGCCGCCAAAAATTGCTCAAGATTCTGGCGATTGTGCTCTGGTAAACGAATGAGCATGGCGAGCGCTTTTTGAAACTGTGCCTGCCCCATATTAGCCTCCCCTTTAGGCGGCCATTGCCGTTAATCCGTAGGTCTCTTGAATTTGACGTGCTTTTTTGGCTTCTTGAACCAAGGAGTCAAATTGTGGAATGTTGCCGGTTCGCTCAATGACGGTGGGAATGGGCCCGAGCTTTCTTATAACATAGGCATAGAGTTGCCACGACTCATCCCATACGGCTTGATCGTGACTGTCCTCCAAAACATTGTCGCTATCGCGAGCTCCACCCGCCAGGTGAATTTGCCGCACGAAAGATAGATCAAGGGCATCGATCCAAATGTATGGGTCAAAATCGTAATTAACGCTATTGGTAAGCACATTAGTAATATCCAATAATAGACCGCATTTTGCGCTATTCAATATTCTATTAATAAAGTTTGTCTCCGTGATTTCGGTATATGGCAGCACAAAACGGTTGGAAATATTTTCGATGAGGAAGGGGATGCCAACAGAGGCTTGAACATAACGAATCTTTTGCGCAATGTAATCCGCAAGCTCCTTTGTCCACAATAGTGGCGTCAGTTGCCCAATTTCAACCCCAGAAGCCTCGGTCATGGAAAGATGTTCACTGTATACCGTGGGTTCCAGTATTTCCATGAGTCGCATCATGTTAGACAGGTGATCGCGCTTAAGAGGCTCGCTTGAACCAATGGATAATTCAACGCCATGAAATAATATGGGTTTTTTAGTTGCTTTAAGTCTTCTTAATGACTCAGTTAATTGGATTCTTTCGGCGAAAAAGAAATTTTCCGGGATAACTTCAATGGCATCAAAATGACGAGCATGCTTGAACAATTCGCGCTCAAGTCTCATGTCCCATTCCAAACCTGACGAAATCTGTGACATCGATTCTCCCTCCTGCAAATAAATTGGGAACCGCAAGGTTCCCGAACAGTATTATTTCCAGCAGCGACAGCTACATCGGCATCGGCAACTGCACCAACGACCTCCATTCTTCTTGGTTATGGCGCTATGTCCTTTGAGCTTCTTCATGTTCAGTTTTTTCATATAATTTACTCCCGTTTTTAGGTGGATTTCCGCGAAGTGCGAAAATCTTTGCGTACAGCGTTGCTCACTCGAATTGGGCACAGCCTCGCTTGTTCCGTACGGCCCTGCGCGATCCTATGCCCAATTCGAGTGAGCAACGCTGTACTTAGACGCGTAACCCAAAAAATCTGTGAACATTTTTTGTCGCAACGATTTTAGTCGCGAAGCCATACAGCGAATGTCATAAAGATCCGAACCATTAAGCTTGTTTCTTTGGCCAATATTTGGTTCGCTACCAGCGCTAATATGCCAGATATTATCGCTCATCGCTCACC
>DASPVU010000174.1:0-2795 GCA_035622215.1 Myxococcota bacterium
ATCAGGCGAAAAATGTGTCTGCTCGCAGGATTTAAGTCACCTTTGACGCGAATAGGATATTGGTCGCTGCCTAATTTCAGTTGGCCCATCGCGCGCTCACGCATTTCCGACGGCAATAATTTCAGAGGCTCTTCATGAAGCGGATCCAAGAAAATTTCCTGACCGCCGCTAACCTGGTGTAGCTCCTTGGGCATATGCCATGCGAAGGTGTAAAGCCGGCCATCGGGCGTTCGCGAATAATGCTCGATGCCCTTTTTGAGCAGTCGCGCAATGGTGGATTTAGACGATCCCACGGGGCCATGAAGCAAAATCACGCGCCTTTCAGTACCATAGCCTAAGGCCGCGCTCTTAATCACATTGACCAAGCGCATCAGCGGAATGTCTAAGCCAAAAATAGCATCTTTACCGTGTTCAATTGGATCATCAAAGAAATTGTAATGAATGATCTTTTTCTTTGAATCAATATACTCTTTACGACCGAAGCCCATGATCATGTCGTAGAGTCTTTGAAAGGACGTGCGGGTGACCTTGGGATCTTCTCGCACGATCTTGAGATAATCGTCAAACGTCCCTTCCCAATGCAGATTTTCATATTCTTTCTTGTCTTGCAGTGATGCAATAACCGAAAGCAAAGAATCAGGATAACTCACGCGCCCCCCACATTACGTCTTATAGAGGGTGTCCCCTCTAGAAAGTCATTGCTAGCTCAAGTCCTAGACCAAAATTGAGGCTCCGTGTCTCCGGCCGATTCGACAACCACAAAGCCTCGCCTTCCTCACCGCTTTCAGCAGTGAACATATCATTTATACCAAATGAATGCTTCACCCAGGAATCAAAATACAAAAACGGCAAGATTTTTAACTGCCCTCTTACGGATAATAACGCACGACTTTTCTCGAAATCAAAGAGTTCTTTCATTTGTGCTAAATTGGTCGCTTCGAAGCCCGCGTGGATCTTCACCACATCGAGCCCGAGAAAACTCGTTATGAGATATAATTTTCTCATGGGAGTGATGGTTCGGCCTTGGACGAAGGAATGAGCGTTTTCATATCCCAAAGCGGCCGCCACTAAATTATCAAAAGCATAGTTAAGCTCAAACAAATAACCGAAGCGAAAATCCCGGTCGGTTTGTCCGGCAAGAAATTGCGATTTGGTCAGCGGCGCCTCCGCATCTGCTGTTTGGTTTGGAGCGTAGAATGAAAGACGATCGATGAGATAGGTTGAGCCAAAATATGACGGAAAATATCGGCTAGAAAAAAGTCGTCCTTCCGTCTTAAAAGTAAGAGTAGACCGTCTCGTGTTGGGAATAAAAAATACGCTCGCATCATGACCCACATGAAGCCCAGAACCATAAGTGCTTTGGTTGCCGTTCACGCCGGTTAACCAGAGGTGACCAGAAGATAGGTAAGGTTTAAGCGCGAGCCAGCTTAAAATGGAAAATTCGTTTGCCACGCCAAGAGCCGCACCCTGTGCTGTTCCATGAGACCGTTTGATCGCCCGCTGGTCATCCGTTAATACGTAGGCTCGCCCCGAAGTATGGGCGTCATGAGGCGCAATAAAATCAGCGGCATAGCTAACATCGAAATTGAGGTTACTTACGAAGGCGTTGGTAGTTGCGGCCGTAAAAGGAGTAAATCGCACGGACAGACCGAGCATCTCCGCCTTGAACATTGGCGCCAAAAAGCCACTTATTCGAAATTGCTCCCATTGGGTATAGCCGCTTAAAAATAGTGTATCTGCATCATAAAGTCCCTCCGGGCTCATAGCTCTCACGAGCTCGCCAAGGCCTAGCGTAATGGCGTGGCTGCGACTTAGGCGCATAAAATGAGAGCTGTCGCCCATGGCAAAATGGCGGATGGCTTTTTGCCCATCCCAAAAGCTTTTGAAGTCCCTGGGCCTGGGCGTAACGAAGGATTTTCCGTCAAAAAAGCCTCGCCGTCTTATGCCGTGAGAGCCTGGACTGACATCGTCGTAGACGGGGAAGCGCAACGGCAATCCTAAATGGCCGTAGATTTTCCACACCTCGAATTTTCCCTGCGGAAACAAGGTAAAATAATAAGCCGATGCGATAGTCTCATTGCCACCTAAAATCGATAACGACTTCTCCCGACGCACAATGTCGCGCGCGCTAAACATCTCATAACTATCGGTAATGATGGCAGACGAGCTATCAATGTTGGCGGTAAACGCTTCGATGTCATCAAAGTCATCGATAAAATCGCGATCAACTTCCATGGGAATATCGTCAAAATCGGAAAACAGATCGTCATCATCCGCGCACAAGCAAACATGCCAGGCCAAGCCGATCAACAAACCTAAAACTCTCCCCATAATAGTTCTCCGTAACTATATCTTGCGCGTGCCAATGAAAATCGTCATGGCGAGCCCGTAGGGCGTGGCCATCCAGTAGAAACCTACACGCCACTTACTGGATGGCCGCGTCGCCTATGGCTCCTCGCCATGACGATTTCTTTGAGAGTTCGAGCCGCCCCGCGACACTAGGGCCCGCAGGTACCTATATTTTACGCGGCGTTACCAATATACCCTGCTTCGATGCGTAGATCTGTATTATTTGTGTGTCGAGGCAATATCTGTCGCTCGCCACTTGCTCAAGCAGTCTTCGAACACGAGGTGAGAGCCAGGGGATTGACGAAGATATTTTATTGCGATTCCAGAGGCACGCATGGCGATCAAATCGGAAAGGGAGCTGATCCAAGGGCACAGATGGTCGCAACCATGCATGGCTTAGATCTTTCTTCACATCGGGCCCATCAAATAAGGCTCAAAGATTTCGC